>NZ_JAKRFW010000027.1:0-74546 GCF_022347905.1 Pseudoalteromonas sp. Of11M-6
CATAATTCCTAGTTATCCTTACTAGCTAGCAATTCGTTTCCTTACATTGGCTTTAGTGATCTTCTTTTGCAGCGCGTTGTCGGTCACATGGGTATAAATTTCCGTGGTTGAGATACTACTGTGTCCGAGTAATCGTTGAACGAAGCGAATGTCGAGGCCAGATTCAAGTAGTTCGCATGCAGCGCTGTGCCTTAGCATGTGTGGAGTGACTTTGAGTTGGGTGTATGCCTGTTGACTAAGTTTTTTGATTAGTTTGCGTAAAAATTGCGTTGAGGCGGGTTCCCCACGGCTATTAATCAGTAAATGATCGCAATGTGGTGCGCAAATAGCGCGGCTTTCAATATAGTTCTTGAGTAATTTGGCTATTTCTTGGTCTGTGAGATACACAAACCTTTCTCTGGCTCCCTTACCTAAGATTTTAATCTTCTTTTCGTTGATATAGATGTCAGTTAAACAAATTCCAGCAAGCTCAGATACTCGGATCCCTGTGCTAATCATAAGTTCTAACGCGATGAGTGAAGTAAATTCATTTAGCATGCGCTTTTGACTGACGCTATATGTGTTTGATGATTCTACCCATAAGTTTTTACAGTTTTTTCTGGCTTGTTTGAGCAAGCGTTTCAAATCTGAGTGTGGTACGTTTCTTGGCAATCTTTTGGGTAGCTTAATGTCTAGCTGAAATTTATGAAAAGGATTAAGCTCGATGAATTCCTCTCGCTCAAGCCACTGGAACATAGCCCTTACACACGCCATTTTGCGCTTTATTGATGTGTTTGATAGCTCGGAATCAACTAGAAATTGATGGAACTGTGATAAGTCTACTTTGCTAATATCTTTAATGCTTTTATTTTCATCAAGTGCCTGCATAAACTGCTTTAGGTCAATTTGATATGCTTTCAAGGTGTGATCTGAGAGTTTACGTTTATCTTTACACAGGGAAATGAACTGTTGAGAAAGTTGGTTTATTGATTGCACTGCGATAAATCTACTTTTGCTAATACCTAATTTAGTGACTGTATTAGAACAGATTGTTGATAAAAACTGTATATAATCAATTGATTTAAAGGAATGTAGAATACAAGCGCGTTGTTAAATAGGCTCCAAGTCGGAGCCTCGGTATATGTCAATAATTGTTTATTCGTTAATCTGCATTTGTTCAAAGAGCGTATGGTAGTCTTCTAGATGCCAATTTTTAGTGATTTTCTCGCCATCAACGTAGTAAACATCGACGGCTCGAAAATCAATCGCTTGACCTGCTCCTTGGTGCACACCAAACTGGCCGCTGAAGTGTCCAAAGAAACGTAATCGTACTGTAACAAATGAACCACTGACTAATAAGTGCTCGACTTCTGCTTTCAGGTCTGGCACTGCGCGACGAAATCCTGATGAGGCTTCTAGCACGCCTTTCAAGCCTTGTTTTCTACCTCTTGGTAATGTCATATCAGTAAATGTGTTACTCAGTGCCTGTCTCGCAAACTTAGTGTCTCCACTGTCCCAAAAAGCAGCGTATTGCAAAGCGGCATTCGCGGCCGTTTGACATTGTCCTGAGTCACAAATTTGCGTAACTTTCGCCACGGGTAACTCTTCGTTAGATGCTGCTAATGCTGTAGTCACACTGACACTTAGCGCTAAAATTAAAGCATGCTTAATCATTACCTTGCACCTCTAAAACACGCGTTCTGGGTTGGTTGGTACGTCTTGCTGTTTTAGGGTCCATTTCGCTATGTCTATTTTGCGCATAAACTTAACCTTTGGGTGCGATTTAGCGTAACGAATAAAGTCGTCAAGTGCTTTTACGCGTGCAGGGCTGCCTGCGAGTCTGTCGTGTGCACTAATAGACATCATGCGGCGCTGGGATTTTCCTTCTTCATAAAGCACGTCAAACTCGTCCTTTAACTCTTGCAAATAGGCTTTTGCTGTCATTGCGGAGCTGCCGCCATAGCGCACGATATCGTTATTTCTAAAGGTATAAGGTACCACCACGAAGGGCTTGCCATTGACCGGGGTAAACGAAGGCTCATCCCGAGATAAGTCATCAATATGATAGACAAAACCAAGGGACTGCAAAATAGTTAGAGTTTGCTGTGAATGGCGCATCCAAAATGCGTTAAAGCCTTTTGGCCTTTGCCCGGTGATCTTTTCAAGCACATCTGCACTGTGAATATAAGATGCACGTTCTTCTTCGGGTGTCATCGAGTATTGTGGTGTCCAGTTTTGTCCATGACCTGAAATTTCATGCCCTTTTTCTGCCACCATTTTGGCAAGTTTAGGATTAAGCTCTGCAGCTTTTCCTACCATGTGGGACGTCACTTTGACGTTGTGCTTATCCCAAAGCTTAAGCAATCGTGGGATCCCTTCATTCATGCCATACTGATACCAAGTAGGAGCTACGGTGTCGGGGTAGCCCGCTTCTTGCTGAGGAAATGGCCCAGGATCCCTTGGGTCTTGCGCGGTTGCTTCAAACTGCATGGAGATAGAGATCACCAATTGAGCATCATCAGGCCAGTAATGGCCAGACTCTATTTCAGCGCCGTGGGCTGTGCCTGCAAGCAAGGCGGTTGCTGTTAGTAGCGCTCGAATACTTGTGGTCAACGTGGTACGCATGGTTATTCTCCTGCGGCTCTTGGGCCTGCATACACAGAAAGTGTTGCCTGCGCTAAGCTATGCTGTTGGATAAAAAATCCAGTAAGTGGTGCCGTTGCACCAGCTGGCACGGGGAGTGTATCTACATCTAGCGCATGCACGGTAAAGGTGTATTTATGTTTGCGACCAATAGGCGGGCACGGGCCAAAGTACCCAGGCTTTCCTAAATCCGTATTACCTTCAATGGCTTGGCTTGGTAAAGTTTCTGCAAGCCGAGTCGTGTCTTTGGGCAAGTTATACACTTGCCAGTGCCAAAATCCGCTGCCGGTTGGCGCGTCTTGATCGTAAAATGTCACCGCAAAGCTCTTGGTTTGTTTAGGTGCATTTGACCAAACTAAGGTTGGCCGTGTGCTGTTTCCCTCGCAGCCAAATTGATCCCAGTATTGAAATGGTCGAATAGATTTTTCGGCAACAAGATCTGGGCTTTCTAGTGTAAACTCAGGTGCTGAAATTGCATTGGTTGCACCGAGTAATGCCATGGAGGCTAGGGATAAGTTCAGTAATAATGGCTTCATATTGCACCTTTTGCTCTTAATTGTTGAAAATCTGCATAGTCGGTGTAGCCCTGCTCGCTACCACCAAACAAAGGCGCATCAGGGTTGATTGGACTCAAAGGTAATTGATGAGTCAGACGGTATACGAGGTCTGGGTTGGAGATAAATTTGCGACCAAAAGCCACAAAGTCGACTAGGCCTTGTTCAATAAGGGCTTCGGCTTGCTCTGGCTCGTAATTTCCCGCCACAATAATGGCGCCGTGAAATTTTCTTCTTAGTGCTTGCCTAAAACTCTCCGTCACGACCGGCGCATCATCCCAGTCCGCTTCAGCTAAGTGCACATAGGCAATGCCTAAGCGGTTAAAGTGCTCCGCGGCGAGCAAAATAGTATCAATGGCTTCTTCGTCTTGCATGCCACGTTGGGTAATAAAAGGCGCTAATCGGATCCCTACTTTTTCAGGTCCAATCGCTTGGCTAATCGCGGTGATAACTTCAACCGCAAAGCGAATTCGGTTTTCCTTCGAGCCACCATATTGATCATGACGTTGATTAGAGCTGCGGCGTAAAAACTGGTCGATTAAGTAGCCATTACCAGCGTGGATCTCGACGCCATTAAACCCTGCCATCATGGCATTCTCAGCCGCATGGACATAATCTTCGACTATGCTCTGTATTTCTTGGGTTGCCAGTGCGCGTGGTGTTGGGCAATCGACCATTTCACCCACTCCTTTTTCGTTGACCACCCACACTTGTGCGTCGGGCGCCAGTGCTGAGGGGGCGACGGGTTGGCCATCTTCATGAAAAGTGGAGTGAGACATACGACCGACATGCCAAAGCTGACAGAAAATACGGCCACCTTTTTGCTGGACTGCATGGGTGATTTCTTTCCATCCAGCAACCTGCGAAGCAGTATAAATTCCGGGAGTAAATGAATATCCTTTACCCTGACAAGAGATTTGTGTGGCTTCACTAATGATAAGCCCTGCCGAAGCGCGTTGGGCGTAGTACTTGGCCATCAACTGGTTTGGAATATCTCCCGGTTGTGTTGTTCTAGAGCGGGTCATTGGCGCCATCAAAATGCGGTTTGGTAAGATTAAATTACCGAGTTTTTTCTGCGTAAATAACAATGGATCAGACATAGTATTCTCCTAATTATTGGACAAGTGAGTTGATGTGGCGTGGGAACAGCACTTCAATTTTTAGAGATTCAGGTGCAAAGATAAAAACTTGATGCTCATTGCTAATAGGGACATCTCGTTCCACGTAGCGAACGCCAAAATGCTCTAGTCGGGCGATTAACCCGGGGTAATCGTCACCACGAAATGCAATATGATCTATGTTGCTAGTACTCATGCTTGCGGTTTGCGCAGAACCAAGGTATTCAGCCTGTGCTTGGGTATGTGGTGATTGTTCAACCAGATGAATGAAAGGTTGCTGTTGGTCGCCATAAAACCACTTTCCTGGAAATGGAAAAGGTGGACGTAAGCCTTCTTTAAGCCTAAGAACTTGCTCAAAAAAGGTTGCCATTTTTGCCATGTCATGTGCTCTAAACAAAAAGTGATCTAACTGCATGGTGTGTTACCTCCATTGGTGTTAGCGATTTATGTGTTGAGAACAGTCTATTTGTTTATTAATATTTGATAATTGGCTTTTATATAAAATTACTTTTCACAAAAGGTGAATAATGAAAAGCAAAGCAGACGATATGGCGCTTTTTGTTCAAGTGGTGCGCTCTGATGGCCTGGCTGCGGCAGGGCGAGTATTAGGGCTTTCTCCAGCGAGCATGACCGCACGGATCAATGCACTTGAAGCGCACTATAAAACCCGTTTACTTACTCGAAACACCAGAAGTATCAAACTGACCGAAGCGGGAGAGCGGTTTTATCAGGGCTGTGTGCGAGTCATTGAGGAGGTTGCGGCGGCGGAGGCGCTACTGCAAGATGCCGATCCCGATTTGAGAGGCACACTCAAAATTGCAGCAAGCTCAGACTTTGGTCGTCAGTACGTGGTTCCCGCCGTTGCGGAGTTTGCCACGCAGCATCCACAGGTGGTGGTTAACTTGAGCTTGGGGGAGGGCTTGGTCAAATTAGTTGAGTCTGGCACTGATATCGCCATTCGTTATGGTAATTTAAATGATAGCAGTTTGATATCTCGGCCTCTGTTAAACAACCGCAGAATGCTGGTGGCTGCCCCAAACTATCTCGAACAGTATGGTACACCAGATTGCTATCAAGCATTACAGCGCCATCGCTGTTTAGTACTGGAAAGAGCAGGACAGGCGCTAAACGATTGGTATTTTATCGACAAAGACACGCAAGCAACCATCATTGAAACCGTGCCTACCTGTTTAGTGAGTTCAGATGGAGAAGTATTGCGAAACTGGGCCATTCAAGGGCTTGGGATCACCATCAAGTCGTGGTTAGATGTTCACAAAGATATTAAAGCGGGGCGATTGGTGGAGTTGTTGCCAACTCAAACATTGGGATTTAGTCCAACGGACTCAGATAAAGTCGCGCTGCAAGCGATTTATCCATCTAGGCAGTTTCAACCTCGCCAAGTCAAAGCGTTTCTCACCTTTTTTAGCGAGTATTTACAACAAATACATGATTGATTTTATTTCATTGGAGTCTGACGAATTAGCCGTGCGTAAGTGATAAAGATATGCATAATAAACGCTCATATTTAAACTAACTAAAGAGGTTCAAGGATGGCAATTGGCAATATTAAACACGTAATTTTTGACGTCGGTAACGTATTTGTGAGGTGGTCACCAGAGGAGATAGTTCGGCTTACCTTTGGCAACCAATGCGACGTTGAGAGTCTAGCTAAGCAGCTGTTCCACAGTGAGATTTGGTTTGCGATTAATCGAGGCGAACTGACTGAAGCAGACACCAAGCACGCTTTTATGCAAACCAGTCACTTAACCTCTGAGCAAGCTGACGAACTGTTCTTTTATATCAAAGAATCGCTGATCCCACTTTATGGCACGCTTTCACTGATGCAGCGCCTTAAGACGGCTGGATATAGTGCTTATGCCCTAACCGATAATGTGCACGAGATTGTGAACCACCTAAAAGCGCGTCATACTTTCTGGCAACACTTTGACGGAGAAATTATTTCTGCTGAGCTTGGCTGCATGAAGCCCGGCAAAGCTATTTTTACTCACTTACTGGAGCGCTACCAACTAGCGGCAGATGACAGTGTTTTTCTTGATGATGTCTTAGCGAATGTTGAAGGTGCAAAGCAGGTCGGATTACATGGCATTCAGTTCTTTAATGCGTCTCAAGCTGAGCGCGAGTTGCGTGAGCTAGGATTAGTGTTTTAAGCAGGTCGAGACTCCAAAATAGGCCCAAGTACGGGCCTAAAAAGAATTAATCGCACATATACTGTCTATTTGTGAAAGCACAGTCGTGATCACCGTAACAAGAGATAGCACCTGTACGACAATCGTGGCGGTTAGTCGGTACACAGTCCAAATCAGTCAAACGGTTTACACCACCACCAATTTGGGGGGTTGCTTGTGGTGCAATAGCTTGAGCATTGTTTAAGTTTTTAAGCGGCTTTTTATTCAGTTTAATTTTCATTTTTCATTTCCTTTGGGTGGTAAGAAAGCGTATTAACAGCGAAGAGAGCCACAGTTATAGCAAGAACCAAATGCTTTCGTGTTGCATAACTCGGTTATTTCTCTGTCACAACCCGCGGTTAAATAACCTCCCGCGATGTTTGGTGTTTGGGCTTTTTCCAAGCCTGCAGTATGGTTCAGTTGTTTTATCTTTCTTTTTGTTAGAGTTAATTTCATCTTATTTTCCTTATTGTGAAAGCTTGAATTGTCGTACAAAGTCGTACAAAAAATAAACTGCATTATTGACTGTACCCAATATAAATTATTTGTCAAATATGTTTTTTAAATGTTAAATTTATGTTTTTCTTAATTGCCTTATTTCAACCCTGTGTAACTTCAACGCTCGATGACAAGCTGCTTTTTAGCCTGGTTCAGCAACTGTGGTGTAACGTAAATTTGCACTGTCAGTCGCCCAACGCATCGATATTGTTTGGTCTTTTTAATCATGCAACACTGCAACATGAGAATAATTAAAAAACGGGATGAAGATGCGTAAATTAACAGCCTTGGTGTGGACTTGCTCTGTTTCCTTGTGCGCGGGTGTTGTGTTTGGTAACACGGCGCTAGCTGACGAGTCACCAATATTTAGTTCTAAAGCCACAGCACAGCCAATATGGGCTGAGCATGGCATGGTATCTAGCCAAGAGGCACTTGCCAGTCAGGTTGGGGTGGAGATTTTAAAGCAAGGTGGTAATGCCGTTGATGCGGCTGTCGCAGTAGGTTTTAGTCTGGCCGTGACTTTGCCAAGGGCCGGAAATATCGGCGGTGGTGGCTTTATGCTAGTGCATCTGGCAAAAGAGAATAAAACCATTGCGATTGATTATCGCGAAATGGCGCCGAGCCGTGCGCACAAAGACATCTTTATTGATGAAAACGGCGAGGTAAACCCAAAGCTAAGCCTTCAGCACGGCCTTGCCGTGGGCGTTCCCGGAACTGTTATGGGGATGGAGTTAGCACTCGAAAAATACGGCACCATGACACTTAGCCAAGTTATTCAGCCTGCAATAAAATTGGCGCGTGATGGCATTAAAGTGACCTCTGATTTAGCTAACTCGCTTTCTCATTATTATATTAAAGAACGAATGCTCGATGTACCGGCGTCTAAGGCCGTGTTTTATAAAAAAGATGGTAGCAGCTATAAGCCAAATGAATGGCTGGTGCAGGCTGACTTGGCTCACTCTTTGGAACTTGTTGCCGAAAAAGGCAGTGCAGGCTTTTATCAGGGCGAGACAGCAAAGAAAATTGTTGCTGCGGTAGAAGCAGCAGGTGGCATTATGTCGCTGGATGATTTAAAAGGCTACAAAGCGGTAGAGCGTGAACCAGTAAAAGGTACATATCGCGGCTACGACATCGTTTCTATGCCGCCTCCTTCATCTGGTGGTGTGCATATCATAGAGATGCTTAACATGCTGGAGCAATACCCTATTGGTGAGCTTGGGCATAATAGCGCAGCTACCGTCCATTTAATGGCTGAGGTCATGAAGCGTGCGTATGCTGACCGCAGCGAATATTTGGGCGACCCCGATTTCTACGACGTACCCGTTAAAGCATTGGTGGATAAGCAATATGCAAAGCAGCGTAGTAAACAAATTAATGCAGACAAAGCGACGCCAAGCCGCGAGATTAAGCCCGGTAAATTATTACCTTATGAGAGTAACCAAACCACGCATTATTCTGTGGTAGATAAGTGGGGCAATGCGGTGAGTAACACTTACACGCTCAATTTTAGCTATGGCTCAGGTATTGTCGCGGCTGGCACTGGCATTCTACTTAACAACGAAATGGATGATTTCTCGGCAAAGCCCGGCACACCAAACGGTTTTGGCTTGGTTGGTGGAGAAGCTAACGCCGTTGAAGGCAAGAAGCGCCCGCTGAGCTCAATGACACCTACGATTGTAATGAAAGAAGGTAAACCCTTTTTGGTAACGGGTAGCCCTGGTGGCTCGCGTATTATCACCACCACGCTACAAATCATTATGAATGTTATTGATCATGGTTTGAACATCGCTGAAGCAACCGTGGCTCCGCGTATTCACCACCAATGGTTACCAGATGAAATTCGTATTGAACGTAGCTTAAATGTGGATACTCGACGTCTACTAGAAAACAAAGGACACAAACTTTCAGAGCAGAATGCGATGGGCTCAACCCAGTCAATCATGCTTACCGATAAAGGTCTATTTGGCTCCTCAGATCCAAGGCGCGCAGATAGCGCTGCGGTGGGGTACTAATACCAATTGAATTAATTCTCTAATCAATTTGAAGGGTGAAATAGCATATTAGCTTCGTTAAAAATTTCTCATTTAGAACAACTAAATAGCAAAATTAATATCCTGATTTCCATTGAGTCTTAAGTGTAATTCAAATCGAGTAGGGGCGAGATGCCCCTTTTCTATGCGCTTTCTTTGATTAAATACTCTGGCAGTGGCCAATTCATGACGATGACTTCGCCTTGCCAAGTTTCAATCGTCAGCCAAACCTTGTCGTCTTTTGATAATGTTTTCTTTGCTAAAGCATGTACGTGTTGACCGTGTTTTGTGCCGTGAAGGATCCCGAGCTCATGCTTCATAAGCTGTGCAAGTGGCATCGCGTTGGGGCCGATATTGAGATAGCCTTGGCGCACAGATTCAACGTCACCTTTATTGAACAGTAGTAAGAAGTCTTTGACGTATAAGTTATCGTGGATGTATGGCGGCTTGTCGTCAAAAGGCATTGGTGTAATGCTGTACTCTCCAAGTGTTTGCTCCGCCAATGGAGCGGGAAACTCTGGATGTAATGATTGATAATAAAACCAAGCTGGCAACACCAGCAATAGGGCATTTAACCAATATTTATTGTGTTGTATAAAGCGTTTGACTGCATTCATGGCGATTTACCCTTGCTGTGCTTTTAGTTGTCTTGCATTGCTCCGTTCTTGGCTACGCGCGCGTTTGGTCCGAAGCTGATACATGATAAATCCAGTGACCGACATCCCGGATAAAATACAGCCAAAAATAAACCAAATGACTTTGGTCCAGATCCCTCCTATGGTGCCGTAGTGCAGTGGATCTGTGATGTGCATAACCGTTTGTAAGCCTGTCATTGAATCAGGGTTTGCATGATGAACGACAGTATCATTCCAAGTGTTGTAGGCAATATTTATGCTGTAATCGTCATAGAGTACGTAGTCGTTTGCGCCACTGATTTTGAGCGTATCGCGGTTATGCTCAGGTAGCATGATGTAACTTGGGCGAAAGTCAGTGTACTGCTGTTGGATTTCACCGAGCGCTAGGTCAACACTGGTTTCCACTGCATTCGCGTTTATTGTTGAGTTGGGTATATCCGCTGCATTTAATGTTTCATGATGTTCTAGTTCAACACCAGCATGCCACAGCACCGCTTGCGTTAAATACCACAGTCCGGTGAGGCTCATTACGGTCATAAACCAAAGCGACCATACTCCACTGAGTTTATGGATGTCAGCGGCAAGGGTACGACCTCCTTGTGATTTACGCAGCTTAAACTGAAAAAACGCTAACCAAAACTTTTTGTATACCACCAGGCCTGTGATCAACGCGCCCAGTAGGATCAGTGACATAAACGCCACTAAATAGTAACCAACACTGTAGCCGTTTTGCCATGGAAATAGCAGCCAGCCATGTAATGAACGCATAAAGTTAATAAACGTATTGCCGTCATTTATTTCCTGAACAGCCCCTGTGTACTGGTTTACGTATGCAAGCGCATAGGGCTTGTCGACGTCGGTAAACATCACCACATAGGTCAAATAGGGCTCTCTCACATTGAGCCCCATGACATCTGCACTTGGGTGCTCATCCTTAAACGCGCGTAACACTGAGCCCGCTGACATCTCACTTACCTGACTGGGGTTATATGCCCGAGAATCAGGGTTGGTAAGCCATGTAAGTTCATGGCTGAAAACGGAAATGGTGCCTGTGATACAAATAAAGCAAAACAGTAGCCATATTGGCAGTGAAAACCAACCATGCAACTGAAACCAAAACTTGTTGCTTATTTTCTTTGCCATTGTGTGTTCCTAGTTCTTTGAATGACGGCGACAAATTAAAGCTGAGGGAGTATTTGCGCAAAAATGTAAATAAAGTATATCTTTTTAAAAGTGTAAATGGCAATTATATTCATTTGGATGTGCGTTAAATGGCATGTTTTATTCGTTTAGCGGTTTATCTTTCTTGTTTCTTTTATAGGAAAGTTGTTTTAAATTAGTTGGTTACTTATTTTGGGAACGTTCCTTAAATCGGGTTCGAAACTGGTTGTAATTTACCTTAATGTTATTGCTAATGGTTATCATCTGCATTATGATCATTTCGATTTTTACAATATTAGGATGAACCCAGTGAACACTCTGCCTCTCAAAACGCTCTCATTTGCTGTTATGGCAGCGCTCGGCACGTCAGCATTACAGGTGCAAGCAGCACAGCAAGATAAAGAAGAAATTGAAAAAATAGTTGTGACGGGAAAATACACCGTCAATGAAGTGATAGACACCGCAACTGGCTTAGGGTTATCACTTCTTGAGACGCCGCAATCTGTTAGTGTTATTACCGCTGCACGGATCAAAGAGCAAAAACTCGATACATTAACCGATACTGTGTTAAATGCGATTGGGGTGTCAGCGAAAGAAGTTGATAATGTTCGTAATTCGTTGCAGTCACGTGGCTTTGACATTACCAATTATCAAATTGACGGCGTTCCTTTGTCATGGAGTTTGGCAGGTGATTCAGGTGAAACCATCGCGGATGTTGCGATATATGAGCGCGTGGAGTTTGTGCGTGGTGCGACGGGGTTATTAACCGGCGCGGGCGATCCTTCAGCTTCTATTAACCTAGTACGCAAACATGCAAATAGCACCGACCTCACAGGTTTTGCCAGTGTCTCTTTGGGAAGCTGGAACAATAAAGAAGTGATGGTGGACGTTGCCAATGGATTAACTAACGATGGCAGTGTGCGTGGACGAGTGGTCGCGAAGTATGAAGAAGGTGACTCGTATCTAGATCTCTTCTCTGACGAAAGTACCGTGCTTTATGGGGTACTGGAAGCGGATTTAAGCACGCATTCGACGATCCGCGTTGGTGCAAGCTATCAGCGTAACGACCCTACCAGTCCAACTTGGGGGGCATTACCTACTTTCTTTACCGATGGAAGTAAGACAGACTGGGAAGTCGAAAAAACCACAGCTGCAAATTGGACTGAGTGGCAAACTACTGGCACCAATGCTTTTGTGAACTTTAGCCACAACTTTGCAAATGGTTGGGAACTGGTCGCCAATTACAACAAGCTGAAATACGAGCAAGATACAGAGCTGCTGTATTTATTCGGCACGTTGGATAAAACAACAGGTGAGGGCTTAGCGTCTTGGCCCTATAAAAGTACAGGTGAAAGTAACCAAGACAGCTTTGATATCCAGCTTAAAGGTTTTTATCAACTCGCTGGTCGTGAGCATGATTTCGTAACTGGCGCGCTTTACAGTGAGCAAAGCGCCGATACCCTCACTTTTGCTGCGCTCGATAATGCCTTTTTGCCAGTCGGCAATTTTTACGAGTGGGATGGTAATTTTCCTGAGCCGACGTGGGGCACAGAAACCTCAGTTGCTCAAGATATGGATACCGAGCAAAAAGGGTTCTACGCCGCAACAAGGCTAAATCTTAGCGATGAACTTAAAGTAATAGCGGGTGGTCGTTTGTCGAGCTGGCAGCGCGAAGGCGAAAGCTATGGCGTCATCACTGATTTTGGCGACAATGGCGTATTTATACCATACGCTGGTGCCTTGTACGACTTGTCGACAACGCAGCGAGTGTATGCAAGTTACACTGAAATATTCCAGCCGCAAAATGCCCAAGACCGTAATGGTGATTTCCTTGATCCAATCAAAGGAAAATCATACGAAGTGGGGCTAAAAAGTACCTATCTAGACGACACGCTGCAAACAACATTGGCGATTTTCCAAATCGAACAAGATAACCTAGCTCAAGATGATGTTGGATACATAGTTCCTGGTTCGGTAAATACAGTCGCGCAATATGCTGCTGAAGGCACAACCAGTAAAGGCTTCGAATTTGAAGTGGTGGGTCAGTTAACTGACGGTTTTGATGTGCATTTGGGTTATTCACAATACAAAGCTGAGGATGCCAACGGCGTTGAAGTGAATACGGATAACCCAAGAAAGCAATTTAAGTTGTATACGACTTACCAATTTGTGAATGCTTTACCTGAGTTGACGATTGGTGGTGGCGTGAACTGGCAGGATGACACTTATTCAGTAACGGGCAACGATAGGCTAGAGCAAGATGCTTATGCACTGGTTAGCTTGATGGCAAACTACGCACTGGCAGACAATATGGCGCTACAGCTCAACGTAGAAAACCTCTTCGATGAAAAGTACTACAGCCAAATTGGCTTCTTTGATCAGTATCGCTATGGTGCGCCGAGAAATTACAGCTTAAGTTTTAGCTATGATTTTTAGCAGACTGTAAACTAACTAAGCGTGGCTAGTGAGCCACGCTTTTGTTCATTGTTTATTTATTGCAAGAACTGTACGCTTGGAGGCAATACAGTCAAAAAGGAATTTTGCAATGAATTTACCCCCTGCTTTTTTGGTCGCTGGCTTTATAGTAAATATGAGTACAGCGTCCGCCACACCGGACTATCAAAATGTGCTTAACCAGCTACCGCTGCCACCTAATGAACTTACCACTTTACTGCATGACCTAGCACTACATGGCCTTGAGCAGCACGCTATGGCTGAATTAATTAAGGGCTATAACCGATTACACAACAAACGGATAGAATGTGCCAACGTTGCGACTGTGTTGAAAAGGTCGCAATTGGACTCACTCAAAATGGATGTAGAGTACTACACCACTGTGCTTTTTTATGTTGATGGTTTGAACAAAAATCAGTGTGAATCTGCGGAGTTTGGCGCTTTTACAAGGACAGTCGCTATAAATTATGTGATGCATAAGAGCCCGAGGGAGCTTAAGCTGGTGAAAGCAATGAACGTGCTATCTTCTGGGCGTTACGCAAATTTTATTGAGTTTGAGGCTGAGTTTAACGCTTTACCTGAGACCGTTAAAACGGCCGCGCTAAAAGCGGATTTTCTTCGAGATAACTTTAATTTGTTTCAAAGCTTGGAGCAAGTTCACGGACACGAGTGATAAAAGGAATATTTGTGAAACCCCTGCTATTAGTTTTGATATTGTTTGCGCCGCAAACTAACGCTGAAACAATGTCAGTAGATCTTACGCCGACTATTGAGTATCCAGTTGAACAACTTGAACCTGTTCAAAAGACGCTGCTTAGTGAGCTGTTAAATAGCGTAACACAACTGGGTGATAGAAAAGCGGCTTGCGAAAGTGAGCGTGCTATTACAGAAGAGCAATTGCGCAGTCTTAATATTACCTCGCAGCAGCGAGGTATTGTTTTATCTTATTCTTATATTCACCAAAAAAGGGAATGTGAAGCCGAAGAATATGGCGAATTCGCCAGACTTGTTGCTGCGAATTTAGCGGTGCAAAAGCAGTCAGAAGTCTTAAGGTTCGTGAATACGCTAAACACGGTAAGCTCCAGCGTTTATTTCGATTATGTTGAAACGGAGCTGGAGTTTAACCAGCTACCAGAAAGTGTTCGCAATAAAACCTACCAAGCCGAGTTTTTACAGCATCCGTTTAGTCTTATGCATACGCTAGAACAGCTCGAATGATTCGGCGCGTTGTTACTGATTAAGTAAAACCTAAGCTAACATAATACGGTTTAATAATTCGTATGCGGTATGTTTTGCATCATCTACGGCTTGATCGGGTACTTGATGATTGGCAATCCAAAGTGCGAGACTCGTTAATCCACCATTGATAAATTGAGCGCTGGTTTTATGCGCTTGAGGACTCTGTTGCGGTGCGATTGCACTTAGTAACTGCGTGATTGATGCCACACACCCTGACGCTGCCTTTTCGAGTTGTTCAGGCTCTAATACCGACTGCGCATCACGTAATATAATACGTTGTATCTCGGGCTCCGTAGCCATATCCAAGTAAGTTTCTGCACGTTTCAAAAGCACTTGCTGAGGTGAGGTTTCACTACGTTCAATATCACGGAGCCGGAGATCCATTTCACTATCTAGTTGCTGTACGACTGCGTAAAACAACCCTTTTTTGTTGCCAAAGTGATGATACAGCGCTCCTCGAGTGAGTCCTACGTCTGCTGTCAGCTCTTCTAATGCTGTCCCGGCAAATCCTTTGCTTGCAAAAAGCACTCTGGCTTGGGCCAATAGCTCGCTGCGAGTTTTCTCCATCATGCTGCTTCTTGTTGTCATTTTGCGATCCTTATTAAAAACTACGCAATTTATAATTGACATACAGTGTGTATGTCAATTATTTTTACATACACACTGTATGTGAAAATAATCTCAAGGAGAGATCAATGAATAATCCTTACTCCGAAATTTTTAAGACAAAAGGAACTAAGCATTTTAGCTGTGCTGGTTTTATTGCTCGTATGCCGCTCTCTATGATGGCGATTGGGTTAATCACCATGCTTTCGCAACTCTATGACTCATATTGGATTGCAGGTTCCATTGCTGCGCTATTTACCTTTACCATGGCATTTGCTGCGCCGCAGTTGTCGCGACTGATTGATAGGGTAGGGCAACGCAAGGTTGTGATCCCTGCGGCCTTGTTTAGTGCAGTATCTGCGCTGGCATTGTTGCTATTAAGTCACTTGCAAGCGCCACTTTGGAGCCTCTATGTTTTAGCCATGTGTGCGGGCATTATGCCAAGTGTTCCGGCTTTAGTTCGGGCCAGGTGGAGCGCGATACAATCAGATCAAGGCTTACTTAATACGGCATATTCTTTTGAGTCGGTACTGGATGAAATTACCTTTGTGATAGGACCTCCACTTGCGATTGCACTGAGCAGCTTGCTCTTTCCTCAAGCCGGTCCGTTGCTAGCGGTTATTTTGTTTGTGATAGGCAGTATCTGGTTAGTGTCGCAAAAGGACACCGAACCAAAAATAGAACAAAGTGAAAATCAGACCCGAACTTCCGCACTGGCTAATTCCACGGTTAAGTTGCTTAGTTTAGTGTTATTGGCACTCGGTGTAATTGTTGGTGCAATCGATGTATTAAGTATCGCTTTTGCTCAGCAGCAAGGGATGCCAATTGCGGCCAGCTTAGTATTGTCGATGTACGCGCTTGGTTCTTGTATCGCTGGGTTTGGATTTGGAGCCGTTAAGTGGCGTGTGTCTATGCCAGTACTGCTTGTACGTTTTGCGATGTTCACATTGATCGCGAGCGTGCTATTACTCAGTGTTAACCACGTTTATGGTTTGGCGGTAGTGATGTTTATTTCGGGACTCGCGTTTGCTCCAACGATGATCATTGCCATGGGTCTGGTTGAGCAAAGCGTACCAAAACACTTACTCACTGAAGCCTTAACTTGGCTAATTACCGGACTCGGTGTAGGGATCGCAGGTGGGGCTGCGTTGACCGGATGGGTCGTTGAACACTTTACCGTGGATCTTGGATTTGGGGTTGCAGTGGTCGCTGCTGCTACCGTGGTGCTACTCGCTTGGTATCAAAAACAGGGCGGTACAAGGCGAGTAACTCAAGTTGTCAGTGATTAGGATGTATAAAGTCGCGCTTACTTCGCGCGACATACCGCTTGTTTATCTGTAGTTTCGCTGCTGCAGGTTAGAAAAGCGGCACCACTTTCATCCAAAAACTCTCCTTGCCACGCGCCATCTTTGCCAAGCTTAATGGATAAAAAGCCGAACTTACCTTGTTCGTTAACGAGTGCGTTTTGGCTATCAAGTGCATAATCAAATTCGCTAAAGGCATTGGTATCACTGAGGCTGACGCCGCTATTGCCGACAACGATTTGCGCAGGACGCGCGGTACTGGCAGCAAAGGTGGAAGACTGATAAATATGCATATGTCCAGCGAGTGATAAAGTGACGTGTTCAGGCAACTTACCTTGTCTGGTGTTCTTCAGCGCGGTTTGCAACATCACGTTTAGTGTGTCTTTGGTTGTCGGGTCTTCAACGCCCCAAATAGGTCTGTGGCTCATAATCCACATGGGTTTGGCTTTGAGTAGTTCGCTTCTGACATTAAGTCGTTGATATTGCTGTTGGTAGACTTTTGTTAGGCCATTGTCTGCACTGGCATCACAGGCATTGGCGCTATCCATTACCCAAACACTGAGCGGTTTTAAGTTGATGGTATAGGAGTTTTGCACAATGATATGGGCACTTGCAGATTGTGGCGGTTGATTATAATCCCCCTGTGCAGGACATTGCTGTTGCTCAATGGCATCAGGAAGGTTGGCTCCCGGGCCAAAAAAGTAAAACCAGCCAATTCCTGCGCGGCTACAAAGTTCATGATTGCCTCGTGCAAAAATCCATGGTGCGGTTGCTGAAAGATCCGTTGTTGCGGCAAAAAAGTCTGCTTGCCAGTTACTCCATGTATCTGGTCTTGGGCTATTTAACGCGTTTTGACTGTAGTAGGTATCGTTAAGACCGCAGCTAGTACCGCCATATCCACCATCGCCTGCGTCATAAGCATAGGTATCACCGGAAATCGCACCACCGGTGCCTCGATAGTTGAAATCCCCCATATGGAGCAACAATTGCGGTTGTTGCTTTGTCCCTTGCTCTGCGAGGGTTTTAAACGGCTCTGCTGCAGTGTTGTTTTCGCAAACGGATGACTTACAGCCAGTGTCGCCAAAAACCGCAATTTTATTCGGATCGAATGTCACGGGCGCTAACGAGAACTGGCTACCACTGATGGTATAAGCCGTGTTTGGGGAGATTTTTGCCTCGCATACAGTGACCGGAAAGTGTGTTTGGTTCGGACGCATTGCTCGCAACTGCATCGGCATGGATTTTTTACCAAAGAGCAAGCTTGGGCATTGATTGGCGTCGCTGAGCACGCCGTCAACAACGGCGCGCGCGTAGATATTCGGAGCTTCAGTAGTGGAAGGCGCGAACATTGAGTAAGCGCCTAATACTTTGGTATTCGCTTGTTGGACTGCAAACGTGCTGCTACAAGCAATTAAATTGAGCGTCGCAATGGCGATGATGATACGCATGACTTCATTCCTTTTTGAACAGTTGAATGAAGTTTAATGCATTGTTAACAATTTGCGAGTTTCGAATACGAATATCTTGCTTCTGCTGGTTATTGGTGGCTGCAGCGGTAGAAGCCGGTGACTGTGTCTTGGCTAAAGCGTGTGCCGTTAACATAGGTGTCTTGGTTGATTTTACCAAACTGCGCTAGGTTAAATTGCAATCGTGCAAGCATTTCAGCACTCGAGGCCTGCTCAAAGATTTCTGTTACCGGTGGATCGCCAACAAAGTTGGTATACCAAGGAAACCAAGAATTATCCTGCCCACTGACTGTTTGGTTCGGATAATAATTCCCTCCTTGCCAACGGTCGAAGGTAAGATCTTCGAGGCTAAATAGGCCAAAACCTGGCTGTGTCATACAAGCATCAGCCGCCTGATACTCAGGGTAACCTGAGCTGGCAGCAAAATGATTACAAACATTATGTGGCAAATTACTGCTATTCGCCGCTTGATACTCCGCCTTTCTAAACATCACAGGATGTGCGGGGCTTCCTGATGGGTAGACGATATTTGCCGCGACAGGTGATCCCCAGCGATAATGGTACATGGCCACAGCCAATCCTAAACCTTCCTTACTGGTGGCAACATTATCTGGATGAGTCCACACTCCACCCGGATCGGTTGGCGTTGCCCCATTTTTAAAAATAATCCCATATTGATTGTTTTCTAATTGATTCATTAGATTTGGCGTTGTGTTGTCAACTACCGTCGTTGGGATCATTGTGCTTGCGGCATTGGGAGTATAGGTGAGTGTTGGGTTATTTAATGCCTTCCAGCATAGCAAGCCATACCCATAGCCACTGGCTATCATCGGGCAGCCAGACATTGCAGATGCCGATTGGTTGCTTTCATACGCATGTGTTGTTGAACGTGCCGAAACTTCGCCGGAGCTAACCAATATTCCCCAAGCATTGCGAGTAATGCGAATATCAGCAAACTCGGTGTCAGGAATAAATATTGTTGTGGCCGAAATAACCTGTAGCCCTAAATCTAGTTCTAGTAGAGAGGTGGCAACGAGGGCGTCTTCATGAAGCTTTGGATACTGCGTCATAATCGTTTGCTGCGACGGTTTAATCACAGCGTCTCTTGGTGATAATCCCAATAGATATAAGCGATCGTTATCAAGATAGCTTGCCAGTGGGCGTGATAGCTCAAGTTGTGCGATTGGACGCTTGGCTTGTATATTTGAGCGGGTATCCGTGAGGGTGAGGTCGGTATTTTGAAGCAGCAACCAATGCTTATCACTTAGGCCAACAACCTGAGTTTGATTAAGGGTGTGGCGAGATACGCTATCAGCTTGGCGAGTAACAATTAAACTATCGTCATTCAATGAATAGCTAGACTGTGTGGTGTCATTGTGGTGATGGCGCAGCGCCGGCGGCTGATATTGTCCGATTAAGGTGGTAAGTTCAATGCGAATGGCGTCGTGAGTACTTTGAATAAGCCAATTTCCGGTTTCATCTCGAACAAAAATAGCCGGACTATATTGGCCAGATTTATCCACGCTAAATGCTTGCCAAGTGGTATTACAGGCTTTGGCGCAGGAGGGGGAACTTCGAGTAAGGGATGACTTGTCTTTTGTCAGAGATTCGTCATAGTTATCATTAAACACAAAGGGTAACTCAGCTTTACCCGACGCGAGTTGTAACGTGAACAGTAAGCGCCGTTGATTGCCGCTGGCATAGAGTCTGTTTTCTTTTAGATAACCGAGCTGGAGTTGAGAGTAACTCTCTAACTTTTTCATGTTTCCAGCTTCACCTTGATAGCTGGGCTCATACGTCTCGCTATTGAATGGTGCGGTTTGCTCTAATTGGGGAAATTGCAACGTTTGTTTGCAGGCATCTTCTGCGCATGTTTGTAAGGTGATCCTTTGGTCCTGATATTGAAAAGAATACCAAGGTGAAAGGGCTTGATAACCTTGTTGACCAGCGTGAAATAATAGCGGTAGGGTTGATGTGTCGTAGTGCTCTGACTCTGCTGAGGCGTTAACGCTTAAAGACAAAGCCCAGCAGGTAAGCGTGGTGGCGATGAACTTATTCATAATCTTTCCTTATTGGAGTAGGGCAGCGCATAGCCACCCTTAACAAAAACCTAGTGAATGATGCCTTGGCGTTGGCCTGCATTAACGGGTTTGTTGAGCTGCACAGAGAGCCAGTTTTCAACGTCACTACGTAATGATGCGTCGCTATCAGGACCTGATTGTGACGAATAGAACCATAACCCTGTTGGTGCTGGAGCATTGACATTGCTGCCACAGGTAAAGTGATTTGCCGCATACATCACCGCGCCTGAGCTACCATATTCGTAATGACTGTCCGAATAACCACCGTAGCCTCTGGCTTGCACCCGACCTTTCGAATCAAGGGTAAAGTGATACACCTCATTGGGTTGCAACAAGAAAGGGCTGACGTCGGACGAATCAAAGCGCGCGCGCATTGTGGTGGTAACACTGGCTTGATTACCCGAACGCGTGATCATGCCTGCCAAGTTGGTGATGAGCGCATCGGCCAATTGACCATCAAGCAAGCTGCCAGGGTTGCCATTGACGATTGCAGAAGTAATGCCAAGTGCGGCTTTAACGACTCCAATGGTGGAGTTTAAATTCCATGTGGTGTTATATCCCATGGCTGCGCCACCGGCTTTATTAAACAAGATGACTTCAGGTGCAGCTCCTGGCAAATCGACCGCAAATTTTGCGCCGTCGGTTGCGTGTGAGTTGGTACCTTTTGACCAGATTTTTTTAGCTTGCCCAGTTACATGGTAGCGAGCTGAATAAGTGCCTCTGACTTCTAAATTGCCCGAACAGGCATTACTTTGATTACATGCAAATCCCCCTGTGTCTGCACACAACATTTTGACGTGGAACTCTGTCGAGTGATGGGCTGAGGTGTTGTCGAAACTGAGCGCTTTATTTTTTGACCAACGTTTCCCCTTAGCTGAGTGAAAGGCGCCGTAGGCTGAGGTATTGACATAAGCATGGTGCTTAGAAAAACCACTACCATCGCTGGTGGATGTGCTCCAAGGCGTCTGGGTTGATGGGTAGTTAGTGACCACTTGGCCTGTGCTGGTTGAAGGGGTCACCATCTGACACGAGCATTGTGACTTAGGTCCGAAGATGGGTTTTTTAGTCAGCAATTCTTTTAATTCGGCAAGAATACCTGACGGTAGCGTCCTATCGTATTCAAGTACCGAGAGCCCTTTACGTTTAGGAGCTGCGTATTCCTTATGCCAAGTGCTGTAAAGCTGCGGTGCATTTCGCTCTAAATGTTGGCTGAGCGTTGGCACTTTTTGCTGTTGCGTCCATTTTTCGAATACCGTCGGTTTAAATTGAATAAGATATCGAGTAAAGAAAAAGTTATCTTCAGGCGTTTGCTCGGTAAAAGCATTTTCCCATGCTGATAACACGTTTTGATCTAAAGCTTTTGCTTGGCTTAGTATCTCTCCATCTCGATAGTCGCGGATCAAGCTATCGACATAGCGGTCTAATTCATATTCTTCGTCGTTGTCGGAGATATATTCAAGCAAGGAAACACGGTCTTGAGACCAGTTTGAAATGGCTTGCCACACTTCTGGGCTTACTTGAGAGGGGGCCATTTCTCCATATTCTTCTGCGGCTTGTAGTGAAATACTACCCAGTAACAACGTGCTGGTAACTAGGCTGACTAACTTTGGGGTGAAATTTCTCTGTTTCATTTTTCTATTCCTTCATCGTTGTGCTGAGTCAACATGCCTCATGCATTGTTAACTTGCCTTGTGATGTTGGAAACTTTTTCAGCGATTGAATAGGAGGTTGTAGGGCCAGTTAGGGTCAACTTGGGTAAAACCTTTGATATTAAACGGACGCATTGGGTTAGGTAAGTTTTGATATCAAGCTGTGGTAAATAAAAACTTAAATATCAAAGGTCTGCTTATATTTTTACCCGAATTTACCCAATTGCCCCGTAACTTTTGCTGCAATCAATATTCGCTTGAGGCAGGATTTTGCTATCGCCGTTATTGGAGTCTCAGCGTGAGTACATTCGCAATCGAGTAACGGTGTCATAACCAATAAGGAGACAGTTATGAGACGAGTAATAGTAGTATTGGGAGCAACTTTGATTGCGAGCTTTGTACAAGCCCATAGCCCAGAAATGATAGCGCAGCTCGAAGTTGCTGATGGGGCGAAATGTCCAAAGCGGCAAACGATTTTGCTAGGTAAAATGACATTAACTGCTGGCACCTTTAAATATTTACATAGTGAAGGAAGTAACGTTTGTACCAGTCCTAAGCAGAGTATTCCTGGTCGTATTACACCACGACTAGATTGTGGCCAGTTTGATGATTGGCGACTTGCTTATGATATGGGTAATAAAATGTGTCAATCTCTACATCATAATATGAAAGGCTTTAGTAATAGCCTAAAACCTGATATGACAGTGTATCCACGCTTTGAAGGACCTTTTGAATTCAAAGGAGACCGTCATCACCAAGAGTATGATGCCGGTATGGGCGTGACTTTAGCATGCTATTTATGTGAGACCGCGACGGATAACTAGAGAAGGGGCAAAAGCCCCTTTGTTGTATACATCAAGTAGCGTTGGAGCACGCTATGATTTGCTCCAGTTGTGCAACTTTTTGAGAAAGGGGCGCAGTATCGAAATTAGCGTCTTGGCATTGAGTGAGTACATATTGTGCCGTGGTAACAATATTTCGAATACGCGGCTTTTTGGGCAGCGTTTTGATATTAAGATAGCGTTCAAGAGTGCGCACTCGTAAGCGACCATCATCGATATTCACTTTCCACACTTTGCTTTCTTCCGCTAATTCGACACGAGTTTTGCCACTACTTTGCTCCCAAAGCGTCAAAGTGAGTGTCATTACCTCAACCATTAATTGTCTAGCGGCCTGTTCATCAATGCTCGTATGTTTACTGTGCACGCCATGAGTATCGGCGCGGGCGGTATTGCGAATAAAGCAGTAAGTAACCAAAACACCTGCTAAAAATGTGATAAACCCGACGAGTACATGAGACAACATGCTTGTCTCTGTTTGGCGCTTAGGCGCGGTCAAGACGTTAGCGCTTTGAAGGCGAAATTGATAAAGGTTTTCACTTTGTACACGACTAGTTTTAAGCATGTCATTATAACGCTGTGCGGTCTCTACCGCTTCTTTATAAGCGTGTGTTTGTAGTTGGGACTGCAATAAGGCAATGTAAAATAACTCCGTAAGCTGACTATTTTGCTGATTATGTGCTTCAAGCCCCTGTTTAAGTATCGTTTGTGCTGTTAGGTTATCGCCCTCAAGCTGCTTGAGTTTGGCTTCAATAAGCAGTGCTCGCTGATCCACTTTACCGTGTTGAATTAGTTGCCGAGTACGTTTAAATGAAGCAAGTTGCTGTTGTGCCTGAGCGATATGATTTTGAGCAATGGCAATTTCGGCCAATAATAAATAGGCTCGAGACAATTGGGTATAGGCGCCACTTTGTGTCAAAGGTTGAAGTAAATCTTCAATGATTTCAGTTGCTTTGTTGTAGTCGCGCTTTTTGTAGAAGACTTCCGCTATGCTTAGCAAGGTGTGGTTCGCTTTGACCTGGTCGCCGGCTTGTTGGTGGAGCGCATGGGCTTGACGAAATGAGAGAATGGCATCATCCAACTGATTAATATCCCTCGACACATTCCCTAAATTATTAAGTGTGATCGCTTGTCTCTGCAGGTCATTTGTTGCTTTCGCTATTTGGTAGCTTTCTAAAAATAAAGTAAGGGCGGTATCTAGATCTCCGAGTGCCTGATAAGCATTAGCTAAATCGTTTGCCGATTTACCCAGGAGTTCGTTTTGTTGCAACTTAGCCGCAAGCGTTTGCGCTTCGTGGAAGCTCTCCAGCGCTTGAATATAATTGCGCTGGCGGTAACGATTAATACCACTTTGTCTTAACACCTGAAAGCGCTGAAGTGTGGTTAACTTCCATGCCATCAACTCATCCAGTATTTGATTGCTGAGCTTTATGTCACCCGCTCGACGATACAAGCTCACAAGCTCAAGATGTGCATCAAAAGCTTGAGCACCGTTGGGTTCAAGCGTTTCAAGATGTTGCTTACAAGACAAAATTTGGCTTGTGAGGTTAGCATTATTAGCACTTGGGCATTCTGAACCATGCGCCGGTAACACAACGAGCAGTAATGCGAAAAACAAAGCAAGCAAAGGCATAAATATTAGTCTAGATACATTGTTTTTACATATTAATATAGTGATAACAAAAAGTCGTGTCTGCCTTTAATAAATCTTAGGTAGACTACTTTTTGTATTTTGTCGCTGCCTAGCTGCTGTCGCTTAACCTTGCCAGTACGACCAAGTCTCGACTTGTTAATATTGTTAGTTTAATGTGTTTTTGGTATGGTCTTGTTGCTAATTAAGGCCCAGCTGAAGAAGCTGGAAATCAATCCATAAGGAAATAAAAATGAAGTTAAATACAATGTGGCTAAAGTCACTTAGCGTCGGTGTCGCGTTATTTGCACCATTAGTGAGTGCCGCTCCTCAGCTTGATAAAGCCATATTTGAGTACAATGCTGGATTAAACATCCAAGAGGAATTTAATATCTTTGCCGAGGGCAACGTGACTGATCCAAATTATCCAAATAGTGAGCTACGTATTCAATTGGATAGTAGCAAAAGCTACGATCAAATTGGCTTTTATGACAAAGTTTACACTACATACGGTCAGGCGGTTGCATACAACACATTAGACAGACGTTGGGTTAAATTTAAGGGTAAGGTGCTTTATTTCTCAGGCGAAGACAACGGTAACCAAAAGATAGATACGATTTCTTTTCGCGTTGTTAATCCTGCTGGAGAAACATCGGAGTGGGGAGAGATCAGAGTTAGCTTAGACCAAGCGTTTGGTGGTAATTACGATGTGTATCCGAGTGATGACTTGGCACAAACCTTTGCTGGTCAACCTGTTGATGTGTACGTTAAAGATAACGATAGTGGCGTACCCTATTATTATGGTGTTGAGATTTTTAGCTCACCAGCTAACGGTACAGTATCTGTTAACAGTGACTACTCCATTACTTACACACCAAAAGCTGGGTTCATTGGCCTGGATTCGTTCCAATATCGCATTAAGGGTAACAACCTTTATGATATTACAAGCTCGCCAGCGACAGTTTCTATTTCGGTAGCAAATTAACCCCAAACTCAGGCCAATATGCACACATATTAAGTGTGTATATTGGCTATCCTTTTAGCAATAAAAATACGCCAGCCAAAGCAATTAGGCCTCCAAACATCATAGACTTAGTAATAGCTTCTCTGCGCAGTAGTCCAATTGTCATCACCATGAGCGGTGCCGTTGCAAAGATGGTTTGTGCGATAGCGGGATCAGTATGATTAACGGAAATCAACTGTAGCCACAGTCCAATAAAGGTGCCAAAAAACACTGCAACGAATAACCAGTTTTTACCGTCGATTTGTTTAAGTGTGAGTGCTTTAAACAGGCTTTGTGATTTCAAATAAACAACAATAAAGGCCACAAATAGGGTGCCGGATCCCAAGCGGATAAGTGCCGCCCACAAACTACTAATGCTTTCGTTATTTAGCGCACCTTTGGAAAGCACCATACCCGCAGCTTGGCAAATGGCAGCCGTGAGTGCAAAGCAGACTCCCAAGAGATAATGTTTTTTGTCTAATACCGGCTGGCTTCTACTTGGCTTAATCGCCAGCATCACACCAACGGTCGTCACTGCAATGCCGAGCCAAGCGGATGCGCTGAGATAAACACCAAGAAGTACAATGTTTAAGATCCCCGCGATGGCAGGTGCAAGACTTTCAATAACCAAAGTGCGAGCAGGACCTATATTTCTAAGTGCGGCAAAGTAGGCACTGTCACCAATCGCTATGCCCAGTACCCCACTTGCTATCAGCCAGCCCCAGCTCGAGGGTAAGGTCGGGTACATTGCATCACCTGCGATGAGCAAACACAAGATCATCAAAGCTGAAGCGATGACGCCTTTGCTGACGTTCAACTCAAATGGACTAAGGTGATGGCTAAATCGTTTGTACAGTATGGTTGAGCCAGCCCATACCCCAGCCGCTGCAATCGCTGCTGCTTCGCCAATACCAATCATAAATCTCAAGTTTCTTGTGTTTATTAATATGGTGGCAAGTATACATAAATTGAAATAATCAGTGAGAGGTAAGGAATCAAATTATTACCACTAATGTTTAGACGTCCATACATCTAGAGGTTGAAATTTTCTAGTTTTTGTCCATAATAATGCCATTCGATTAGTCTGGAGCAGCGCATGCCAATCACCGTCACCGACGAACTCCCAGCCATTGCCCAATTGCGTCATGAAAATGTGTTCGTGATGCCACAAAGTCGTGCATCAACTCAAGAGATCCGCCCAATGCGGCTCGCGATATTAAACTTGATGCCGAATAAGGTGGAGACTGAGGTGCAATTTATCCGATTACTGGCAAATACCCCTTTGCAGGTGAATGTTGATTTGTTGCGACTAGACACCCACCGCAGCTCTGAAAACTCAGAACAACATCTAGATATGTTTTATCGCTATTTTTCGGATGTGAAAGATCAAAACTATGATGCTTTGATCGTCACCGGCGCGCCGCTGGCGCATCTTGAATATGACGATGTGGTGTATTGGCAGGAATTGCAAGCATTTTTTGATTGGGCTGAGCACCATGTTACTTCAACCCTGTTTTCCTGTTGGGCCGCACATGCTGGCTTGTATCACCATTATGGGTTAAAGCGAGCACTCAAAAATGACAAACTTTGCGGCGTATTTAAGCACCACTGTTATTTTGATCACGGGGCGCTCACTCGTGGTTTTGATGATGAGTTCTTGGTGCCACACTCACGCTACGGCCACATCGACATCGATAAAATTAATGCGTGTAAAGACCTAGTGGTATTAGCAGGCTCTGAAAAAGTGGGCGCTTACTTAATTAAAAATCACTCAGGCAGCCAAGTCTATATTACCGGCCACCCTGAATACGACGCCGATACGCTACAAAAAGAATACCATCGTGATTGTGAAAAAATGGCCAACGCACCGCAGCCTGAGAACTATTTTCCTGAGAATGACACCAGCAAACGTCCATCTAAGACATGGCAAAGCCATGCATTCTTGTTATTCTCAAATTGGTTAAACTACTATGTTTACCAAACCACACCTTATGATATTAACTTAGTTAGCCAAGATGTAAGGACTAACAATTATGCCGAATAATGTAGCCGTAAACGGTGAGCAAATAGCAGAGCAGCTTAAGCAAGCAATGCAGCAACGTATTCTGATCTTAGATGGTGCAATGGGAACCATGATCCAAAAGCACAAATTAGAAGAACAAGACTATCGTGGTGAGCGCTTTAAAGATTGGCATGTCCTTATCAAAGGCAACAACGATCTGCTAAGTTTGACGCAGCCTGAGATAATCAAACAGATCCATCGCGATTATCTAGCTGCTGGCGCAGATATCATTGAAACCAATACTTTTAACGCCACCACCATCTCGATGGAAGATTATGACATGGCAAGCCTAAGCCGCGAGATTAATCTTGAATCGGCGAAGCTTGCACGTGCGGTATGTGATGAATTTACCGCCAAAGATCCCAGCAAGCCTCGCTATGTGGCAGGTGTACTTGGCCCAACGTCAAAAACCTGTTCGATTTCTCCAGATGTAAACGACCCTGGTTTTCGCAATATCACTTTTGACAAGTTGGTTGCAGCCTATGTCGAATCAACGCTTGCCCTTATTGAAGGCGGTGCGCACCTTATTTTGATTGAAACGATTTTTGATACGCTCAACGCCAAAGCCGCGTCTTACGGTGTAGAAGAAGCGTTCGAGCAAGCGGGCGTCACTCTGCCTGTTATGATCTCGGGCACAATTACCGACGCTTCCGGTCGCACGCTATCAGGGCAAACCACCGAGGCGTTTTATAACTCCATTCGTCATATTAAGCCAATCTCTATTGGCCTCAACTGCGCGCTAGGCCCAGATTTATTAAGACAGTATGTAGAAGAGCTGTCACGGGTTTGTGAGACTTTTACCTCTGTACATCCAAACGCAGGGCTTCCTAACGAGTTTGGTGAATACGACCTAGAAGCCGATGACATGGCAAAAGAGATTATCGATTGGGGCAATGAAGGGTTTATCAATATTGTTGGCGGCTGCTGTGGCACCACGCCCGAACATATTCGCGCCTTCGCGAGAGGCCTTGAGCAAACCCAGCCGCGTAGCTTGCCTAACATCGAAGTGCGGATGCGTTTGGCAGGTCTTGAAGCCTGTAATTTAAATTAGGAATTCACCATGACACAAACAGCAGTATTTACCAATGTCGGTGAACGTACCAATGTAACGGGATCGGCAAAATTTAAGCGCTTAATTTTAGAAGAAGATTACGAAACCGCGCTGGATGTTGCCAGAGAGCAGGTTGAAAGCGGCGCGCAAGTGATCGATATCAACATGGATGAAGCCATGTTGGACTCAAAAGCTGCGATGGTGAAATTTCTTAATCTGATAGCGTCAGAGCCGGATATTTCTAAAGTCCCCATCATGGTTGACTCGTCTAAATGGGAAGTCATTGAAGCGGGCCTGAAATGTATTCAAGGTAAAGCCATTGTAAACTCAATCTCCTTAAAAGAGGGTGAGGCACCATTTATCCACCAAGCCAAAATCATCAAGCGTTTTGGTGCTGCTGTGGTGGTGATGGCATTTGATGAAGTTGGTCAAGCGGAAACCGCAGAACGAAAGTTTGAGATCTGTCAGCGCTCTTACAAAATCTTGGTTGACGAGCTTGGGTTTCCACCTGAAGACATTATTTTTGACCCTAATATTTTCGCGGTCGCTACGGGTATCGAAGAACACGATAACTACGCCGTAGAATTTATCGAGGGCACGCGCAGAATTAAGCAAAACCTGCCACACTGTAAAGTGTCAGGGGGTGTATCTAACGTATCCTTCTCATTCCGTGGTAACAACCCGGTGCGTGAAGCGATCCACTCTGTGTTTCTTTACCATGCGATTAAAGCAGGCATGGATATGGGGATCGTCAATGCCGGTCAGTTAGCCGTGTATGACGATATTCCAAAAGAGCTCCGTGATGCCGTTGAGGATGTGATCCTCAATACCGACGCCGGTGCTGGCGAACGATTGGTTGAGATCGCGCCTAAATACTCGGGCATGGCGCAAGCCGAAAAACAGGAAGATTTAGAGTGGCGTTCTTGGCCAGTTGAAAAACGCTTGGAGCACGCCTTAGTTAAAGGGATCACCGAGTTTATCGACGAGGATACCGAGGCCTGTCGCCAACAGTTTGATAAGCCAATTCAAGTGATTGAAGGGCCACTGATGGATGGTATGAACGTGGTTGGCGACTTGTTTGGCGCGGGCAAAATGTTCCTGCCTCAAGTGGTGAAATCTGCTCGAGTGATGAAGCGCGCGGTTGCCTATCTTGACCCTTACATTGAGGCCGAAAAAGAAGAAGGCTCTAGTAACGGTAAAGTGATCATGGCCACGGTTAAGGGCGATGTACACGACATTGGCAAAAACATTGTGGGCGTGGTACTGCAATGTAACAACTACGAAGTCGTGGACTTGGGTGTGATGGTGCCAGCAGAGAAAATTCTGCAAACGGCCATTGACGAAAACGCTGATGTCATTGGTCTGTCTGGCCTTATTACGCCATCCCTTGATGAAATGGTGCATGTTGCGAAAGAAATGACGCGTCGCGGCTTTGATATTCCTCTACTCATTGGTGGTGCAACCACATCGAAAGCGCATACGGCGGTTAAAATTGAACCTCAGTACGACAAAGGTGTGATTTACGTCAATAACGCCAGTCGTGCGGTTGGTGTGGTATCTAGCCTGCTAAGTAAAACCCAAAAGCCAGAGTTTTTAGCAAAAACCGCGGATGAATACGTCAAAGTACGGGAGCAGCAGGCGCGTAAAAAGCCACGTTCAAAACCGGTTACCTTGGCGCGTGCGCGCGATAATGCGGTAAAAATTGATTGGCAAAGCTACACGCCACCGGTGCCGAGCAAGTTGGGGATCACCGAATTTAAAGACGTAAGCATCAAAACACTACGTGATTATATTGACTGGACACCTTTTTTTATGACTTGGTCGCTGGCCGGTAAATACCCACGTATTTTGCAAGACGAGGTGGTTGGTGAAGAGGCGCAAAAGCTGTTTCACGATGCCAATGCCATGTTAGATCAATTGCAACAAGATGGTAGTTTGCAACCACTAGGTGTGATCGGGTTGTTCCCTGCGAATCGTGTGGGTGACGATATTGAGATTTACAAAGATGAGTCGCGTAGCGAAGTATTGGTAACCTCATGTCAGTTACGTCAACAAACCGAAAAAACCGATTTTCCTAACTATTGTTTGTCGGATTATATCGCGCCTAAAGGCACACCTGATTATTTCGGTGCATTTGCCGTCACTGGCGGTCTTGAAGAAGATGACTTAGCAGATGCATTTGATGCCAAGCAAGATGACTACAACAAGATCATGATTAAAGCGGTCGCAGATCGCTTAGCCGAGGCATTTGCTGAATATTTACATGAGCAAGTGCGTAAAGTGTACTGGGGATTTGCAGCGGATGAAGCGCTAAGTAACGAAGAACTTATCCGTGAAAACTATCAAGGGATCCGTCCTGCGCCAGGGTATCCAGCGTGCCCTGAACACACCGAGAAACAAAAAATTTGGCAGTTGTTAGATGTCGAAAACCGTATCGGTATGAAGCTGACTAGCTCATACGCCATGTGGCCGGGAGCAGCGGTGTCGGGTTGGTATTTCTCACATCCAGATTCTAAGTACTTTGCCGTTGCCAGTATTCAAAGAGATCAAGTAGAAGACTATGCTGCGCGTCAAGCGATGTCGCTAGAAGAAGCGGAGCGTTGGCTTGGTCCTAACTTAGGATATGAAACGGCATAATAGCTGAATTGAAGCCTAGCTTAACTTAATCTAAGACTAAGGTAAGCTGGGCTTTTTATTGCTTTCACTTTGTGAGTTTTAACGTTTATTGGCGGGCTGATAAATTTCAAATCCAAATTCATTAGAATATGTTGTTTAGTAGTTAACAGAGCACGCTAAATTCAAGTATACTGAGTTGAATAACTGTTAATAACAAGGCTTTACTCAACAATGAAGATGAAGTGGCTGTTTTCACTCCTTTTTATTTCCAATCTCTGTTGGGGGAGCAATCAGCTGGTTGTTGACATTATCAGTAGCGAAAATTTCAGTCAGCGTTATGAGCACTTTCTTGCTGGTCGTGACGTTTTAGACGTTGATTCTTTTTTTCCAACCACCAAAGGTTCGCATATTGAAATCATCGAAATGGTGTTACTACAGCAGGCCTTGTTTCTTGGTGGTGAGACGCGCAAAGTTGTATTTAATCCAAAACCTTCGGTGAATATTTTAGAGTTTTCCGATCTGATCGCTGGGGAAAGTTTAATCCTTGCTCGCAGTGTTTGGCATGAAAATATCGTGGACTATCGCGGCTCATTATTTATCTCAGATCCGCTTGTTGAAGTAGGAGATTACGAAGCTGGGCTTTACGTCACCAAGCGTAATGTCGCACTGCAGCAAACGCCGCTTTCACAGCTTCGGCAGCTGAATGTGGTATCTAACCCGCAATGGGAAGTGGATTGGCGTGCTTTGATGAATACAGATTTACACATGGTGAGCTTTATTGGCCCGTGGGAAACCATGTTGGCAATGGTAGAAAGTGATGTCGTCGACACTATGTTGATTAATTTTAGCGTGAGTGATTCTTTAACTTTAAATTTTGAAGGTAAAGAATATGTCCCAATCGAAAATATTAAGGTTGTCTTGCCAGACTCTCGGCATTTTGTCGTCAGTAAAAATCATCCTGAAGGCGTGCAAATATTTGCGGCACTCAATCGTGGGTTAAAAATACTTAAACGACGAGGCGTGATCAAACGGGCGTTGACAGAATCTGGTTTTATCAACAAAAAAGTGGCGAATTGGCAGGTGGCTAACGCTGAAATGCTGGTGGGAGGAGACTAATGCAGCCAGCTGTGGTATCGCTTTGCATATTGGTAAGTGCGCTAATTACATTTTGTGGTTTTGCTTACGAATCATCAGAACAAATACAGCGCAACTTAAATGCGCTACAAATGTCGGCTGAACAAGATTATGACTTGTCTTTATTACCGGACATCAGAGCTCTTCGAGAGCAAGCGCGTGCGCAAGGTAATAAGCCGTTGCAAATCAAAGCATTACTGTTAGAGGGTAGTATAGTTCAACACTTTGGTGAGTTTGAGGATGGTCTCGACTTGCACCAACAAGCGTTGCAGTTGGCCGAAGCCGATAACAATACATTTTTAAAGGCAAACACCTATCTCGCCATTGCTCACCTTGATATTGACTTAGAGAGCTATGAGTTAGCGCAGCGCTATTTAGATAAAGCGTCAGTACTGGCTGAGCAAATTGATGATAATGCCCAGATAAAAGCCGATATCAGTTTATGGCAGTCGCGCTTGAATATGGATAAGGGCGCTTATCGTTTAGCGCTTAAGTCTTCTTTCGTTCCAGAGATTTCAGGCATTCGGCAGGAGACGCTTGCGCAGTTAAAGCTGACGCGTTCTTGGGCTCATTTACAGCTCGGTGAATATTTACCAGCCAAGCAAATTCTAGATGAATTAGACAATGCGGGTTATTTGGTTCAAAACCAAAGAATGCGGATTATGTCGGCAGTGCAGCGTGCCAGAGTGGCTTTACAAAGTGGCGATTTTGCAACTTCAATTGATTTAGCTCAGGCTGGGCTGAGAGATACACTCGGCACACGTTTTTTACTTTTTCAATCTCAGTTGCAGTGGATACTGGCCTCAGCCTATGCTCAGCTTGGAGACTATCAGCAAGCGCATCGTTATTTAAAACGCTATGCCGTTACCGAGCAGTCACTGAATTTGCAAAAGCGTAATAACAAACTACTTAAGCTAGAAGCGCAATATTCTCTTGCCCAACAAAAGCAGGCACTTAATGAGCTTGAGCGAGACAATGCCCAGCAGGCAAAGCAGATTATGGCGCATCAGCAACAGATAGAAAATGCAAGATTAAGCCAGCAGCGTTGGTTATTGATAGTCCTGCTTGTATTTACCTTAGCGCTGGTCTTTTATTGGCGTTGGCAAAATCGCCGTTACACCAAGCTGTTAGAAAGTCAGGTTGCGCAGCGTACTGAGGAACTCGCAGAGCGAAATAAGCGGTTACAAACCCTTAGTTTCACCGATAGCTTGACCGGTCTGAGTAATCGGCATCATTTTTTTAGCGTGATCGATGGCACCATTGAAGTGTACAGGCAAAAGTGGCAAATTCCGCAAACACAACAGAATGCCGATCTAATTTTTGTGATTATTGATATCGACCACTTTAAAAATATCAATGATAGTTTTGGCCATGCCGCAGGAGATATCGTGTTGCAAGACTTTGCTGAAATCCTCAAGCAATGCACACGAGAGTCAGATATATTAGTGCGCTGGGGTGGGGAAGAGTTTTTGTTGGTGATGCCGGATATGGACAGAGCGGCTGCGCACGAAGTGACAGAACGGATCCGTCGCCAAGTGGAGAGCTATCCATTTGTGGTGAACGATCAAACTATCAACTGTACTTGTTCAATTGGCTTTGCTCCATTCCCGTTTGACCCAACACAACCAGACAAGCTTAACTGGGAACATGTGTTAGAGTTAGCCGACGGTGGCTTATATCTTGCGAAAGAATCTCATCGTAATGCCTGGGTTGGCGTGCACACTGGAGACGAGGAAGTACAGAGTCCGGCAGAGCACATGGTGCAAAATCTACGCTCATATTTACAAGCAGGCAAACTAAAAACGTGGTCAAATCTATCCGATCTTATTTATGCTTGTAATACTCGTTAAGCGAATTCTGCTGTTTGGAGACATCCAGTTTAGGTGTATCATATTGAACAAGATAGAATAATAAAGCGCTATAGTTTTGCTGCCGATTGAAGCCTTCATCCCCGAGATTATTTCCACCTTAAACAATGATAACCGTCTGGTATTACAAGCCGAGCCCGGCGCAGGTAAATCGACCTTAGTGCCGCTGCGTTTACTGCAAGCTGATATTTTTTCCGGTAAAAAAATTATTATGCTTGAGCCACGTCGTGTGGCTGCAAAATCTATCGCGACCTATTTGGCCAAACAGCTGGGGGAATCGGTCGGTGAGCGAGTCGGTTATCAAATCCGAAACGAGCAACGTGTTTCATCCAACACCCGCTTGGAAATCGTCACCGAAGGCGTATTGACTCGCCGTCTTCAAGCGGATCCCGAACTCAGTGATGTTGCACTTATTATCTTCGATGAATTCCATGAGCGTTCTATTCATGCGGATCTAGCTTTAATGCTCGCGTTTGAAGTGCAACAAGCGTATCGCGACGACCTCAAATTACTGGTGATGTCTGCAACGATAGACTCCGAGCTTTTATCGAATTATCTGGATGGTGCACCAAGGTTATCTTGCCCTAGTAAAACCTATCCTGTTGAAATTGAATATGTCGGTAAAGCGAGTCGTTACTTGGCAGATCATGTGTTAAGTGTGCTGCGTCACGCTTTCACTCTACAAAGCGATGGTGATGTATTGGTTTTTCTTCCCGGACAGGCTGATATTCAGCGCTGCATTGAGGCGTGCCAAGTGCTTGACCAAAGTAATATTGAGCTTCTGCCTTTGTACGGCGGGTTACCCTTATCTGAGCAAGAGAAAGTACTCAGTAAAAGCGCCAGCGCATCAAGACGTATTATTTTTTCGACCAATATTGCTGAAACCAGTTTGACTATAACCGGGATCACTATGGTTATAGATTCTGGCCTTGAAAAACGCTTAACCTATGACGTTAGAAGCGGTCTCTCGCGGCTCGATACGGTGATGATCTCAAAGGCATCAGCAACACAACGTGCAGGGCGTGCGGGTCGTCTACAAGCGGGCCATTGTTTACGTCTTTGGCGCGAAAGCGAGCATCATAATTTAAGTGACTTTCAGCCAGAAGAAATAACCACCACTGACCTTTCTGACTTAGCGTTAGAGCTCAGCGCGTGGGGCGTGACACAATACAAGGACGCGAATTGGCTAACATCGCCACCGGTGCAACATTTTTCGGTGGCCTGTCAATTGAATCAGTCGCTTGGCTTGGTCGATGCGCATAATAAAGTGTTAACTGCTGGGCAGCGTGCACTACAACTGGGGGTTTCGCCTCGTCTTGCCAGCATGCTACTGCGATGTGAGACGCTAATTTCGCAACAACTTGCTTGTTTTTTGGCGGCAATATTGAGCGAGCGAGATATTTTAGTACAAGCTAACACAAGCGATATATGTGAACGAGTATTGGCATTGGTAGAGTTTGTGCAAGACCGTACCCGTGCCGCCAAAGCATATCGTTTGCACAGAGCTGCCGCAGAGCAGGCCGTAAAATTGGCCAAATCATTTGCACACAAACTGGGAATTAGTCTCAAGAGTGAAGCAATCAACCTTGTAGATATTCAAACCTTAGTGCCCACTTTATTGCTCCATGCCTTTCCTGACAGAGCTGCACAAAAACGTCCTTTAGGGGACAACCGCTACTTACTTGCGAATGGCCGGGGAGTAACATTACGTGACGGCGATCCGCTGCAAGGTCAGGCCTATTTGATTGTTTGTGATGTGGATGGCAAAAATAAAGATGGCTTGGTATTTCTAAGCTGCGCAATCGAAAAGAGCACATTACTTGAGCAGCTAGCGCCATATTTGAGTGAGGTGGTGCAGTATCAACTGGATAGTAAAAAAGAGGCGATTCAGGGCCGGCAACAAGTTAAATATCATGCTCTGGTATTAAAAGAGCAAAACCTGAGTCAGATCCCCAAAGAAGCGTTTGCCCAATGTGTGAAGGATATTCTCACATCGGAAGGACTTGGTTTGCTCAATTGGTCGGTAAAAAGTCACGCTTGGCTCGCTCGAGCTAAATGGTTAAGTGAGCACTTGAATACCTTCCCACAGATATCTGAGTCAAGTTTGATAGCGCAGCTTGATACTTGGTTATTGCCCTATTTGACGGGCGTAAACACTATCAAACAACTGAAGCAACTGGATATTTTTAACCTGCTTCAAGCGACACTCACTTGGGAGCAGCAACAGCAACTCGAAGCGCAAGCACCTGAGTTTTATGTTACGCCAAGCGATAAGCGAGTCGCGATCCGTTACGATGAGCACCAAGGGCCAACCGTTTCTGTGGTGTTACAAGAAATGTTTGGTCAATTGACGTCGCCAACGCTCGCCAATGGTCAAGTCGCAGTGCGATTTGAGCTGTTATCTCCAGCGAAAAGGCCAATCCAAACCACCAGTGATTTAAGCAACTTTTGGCAAACTTCTTATTTTGAGGTGGCCAAAGAAATGCGTGGTCGATATCCAAAACACCGATGGCCAGATAAACCGCTTGAGGAAAAGCCCGGCCGCTCCATAAAAGCGAGAGGAAAGTAGGCTGGTGGAGCAATAGGCTTGTAAAGAAGTCATAATGGCTATAACGTGAACAGTCTAATGTAGAAAGGAGTGTGAAATGCGGTCTATTACGGGGTTCATCTTATTGGGCTTAATTGTTGCTCAGCCAACTTATAGCGGTGAGTTTGAAGTGCTTTATCAATCTGACACAGCAAAAGTCGTTAGAGATAAAAGTTATGGCACAAACATTGGGATCTTTGCAACGAAAAGGGGAGTGGTGATCATTGACCCCACAGCTGAAGATGCGGATTTGCCAAAGCTCAATGATTTGATACAGAATAGCTTTCAGACCGAGAAAAAATACCTGCTAAATACGCATAGTCATTCGGATCACACTGGTGGTAATGCTTTTTTTCAACAACAGGGTTTTACACTTATTGACAGCCCACAAGGGTTAAAGGAGCTTGGGGTGATAAAGCATACTCAAGCCGTTTCACATACCGCCAATGACAACATTCTCTATCACCCCACGAGCAATATTTTATTCACCGGGGACATTTACACCACAAACTGGCATCCAACATTTTATGCTGGGGGCTTAACGGGTTTTAATAAAGCGGTAGACTTACTTTTATCGATTGGCGATCAAAATACGTTGATTGTGCCAGGTCATGGCAAACCTACATCGAAAAGAGAACTCGAAGAACATAGAATTCAAACATTCGCTTTGGTTGAGCGGGTGAAGATTTTGAATCAGGCGGGTAAGTCGGTTGAGCAAATAAAGAACGATGAGGAGATTAAGCGCTTATTATCACAGTTTAATCTTGAAGGGCGACAACCCTTTCTTCCAGAGCGGGCGCTGAATACATTTGTAAAGCGGACATTATCTGTGGTAGCCAATTATCCAGAAAATCACAAGTAAGATCAGTTTTAGTTAAGCTTTGTTCATCAATACTAAACCTTTAGCATTCTAGGTGTGTATGTAGATGGTCTGGGCTAAAATAGGTAAATTTGTATTACTTACTATCTTGGTGGTATTAAGTTGGTCATCAGCTTTCAATCTCACCATGACGGAGTTCATTGATGGAGCGCTGCTACAATCCTCGCTCGTCTATGCTTCAGCACGTACAGTAAATGGCGCTATTTCTTTGTTGCAATCTGCCGAAGTTGGGATTGGTGTTGCAAGCATTCAACCTGCGCAGCTACTCGATCCTATCAATGATTTAGCTGAATACATTTCTGATGTGATGCAACTAGCCATTGGCTCTTTGTTTATACAACGAATTCTCTACACCATTTCTACTCATGTATTGTTTAGTGTCGCTTTTACTGTCACGGTAATTGGATATTTCGTGTGCTGCTATCTAGGGTTTTGGCAAACGGTTAGAACTAAAATATTAGCCACGATGCTATTGATCCGTTTTGTGGTTCCCTTTGTAATTCTATCGACAGGTCTCACTAGCCAACTCTTACTGGACCAAGAAATAAATAAACAAAGTGAAGTTGTGTCGAGCAGTGTTGATCTCTTCCAATCTCAAGCAACAAAGACCAGTGCGCAAAGTGCAAAAATAAAGGCCCAAATCACCGGTCAAAAGCAAAGCCATAGTGAACAAATAGCGTTATTGACAAAACAACAGATCCGTCTTCATGGTGAAGCTACCGAGCTACATGCTGAAATTACCGCGTTGGAAGGTGATATTGAAGCGGCTCAAGCGAACCGAAGTTTATCCGAGTGGTTAACATTTACCAAAAGTGAAGAGGCAAAGCCACTGATTGAAAAGCAACAACGATTGGCTAGTGATAAGGCTAAAATTGATACTCAAATTGCACTTATTAATAGAGAGAAAGATCAACATCAACAACAAATAGAAAGGCTCAATGAGCAGCTACACGTTAGTAATGAGGGGACGTTAAGTCGAGCAATTAAAGCCGTTTCTAGTGGTATTAACGATATGCTCGACGCTGCTGAGTCACTCTTTATCGACTTCTTAAACGTGGTATCGCTTTTGCTACTGAAGTTAGTATTGATGCCGCTGTTATTTTTCTATTTGGCGAGCAAAACTTTTAAAGCGATTTGGCGATTATAGTATTAGAGTCTAAGAATACCCCCACGTATATAGACATAAAATATAGTTCAATAGGGCCAGTGATAATATGATTAGCATCATTCTTAAAGACTTCTATAGAGTTTTAGAATTCGGTGGTCGGTGTTAAATAATTGACATTGGAATTGAAATAGGTACGATTTAAAATTAGTCAGTTTTTATTGCTTTTAAGTTGTTTTAGGTAATTTCTGAGCAGGTTGAAATGTAATAAGAGCTTGGCTGTTGCGGTTGATATACCCGTCTTAACATGTAAATGAAACACCCCATAGGCTTTGTGGGCTGAATAAAAAGGAAATTAAAATGATAAAATATATTTTTTCAGTTTTGCTATTAGCACCTGTTTTTTCAATTGCTGCTGAAGCGAATAATGTTGAAGTAAATAACAAACAAGCAAAAACTTACGACTCAACAAAGTTTTGCTACTACGCAGATAAACAATTCTCTGAAGGCGCAAAACACTATATCGGCGATGTCGTGCAGCGTTGTGTTAGACGTGGGGACAATATCTTGGTCTGGAAGACACTCTAGTTTGCTGTAAACTTCGCGACCTATCATAGGTGTGTAGCTTACATCGGTTATACACCTCTAACTATGACCAAGTTAAAGCGTAACTAAGAGTTACTTTCTAGACTTCCAATTCATTATTTACTTCAAAAATTCCCAGAAAAGCTCTGCCACAGTCCCACTGTTGGGAAAGAAACACAAACAAAAAATAAAAAAGCACAATAATTCAATGGCTTAATTTTGGCATGGATGTCGCTTTTACGTATAAAAAATTAATACAGTGAAGCGATGGATATTAAAACGACTCTGACAAAACCACCTGTCAAGGCTTTTAGGTGGCGATTAATTGTGACTGTCACCCTAATTATACTCTTTGGTATGTTGTTCTTACCGGACAAGCACCAGCTAGATGTAGAAACACTCAAGTTTGCCTCTATTCAATCCGGGCCAATAGAATTTAGTGTTAAAGGCTATGGAAGGTTACGCTCAAAGATCAGTAGAGAGATCACGACCGCATTTGCAGCTCAAGTTGAAACCATACTGCATCTTCCAGGCAGTAGGGTAGAGCCAGACACCGTTATTTTACAGTTAACCAATCCTGAGTTAACTCAGCAACTCCACCGAGAAAGACTAGTACTCGCTAGGCAAAAAGCCAATGTTGAAGCGTTAAGGCTAAGCCAAGAAAGTGAGCGACTAGTATTGAAAGGACAAAATACCCTACTCAGCAGTGAGCTTGAAAATGCCAAATTGCGAGAGCAGGCTGAGCGCCAATTAGTTACTCAAGGCATAGTTTCAAGCTTAGACCATCAGCGCTCAATCTTAACTGTCGCTCAGTTAAGCGAGCGAGTAAAGCTCGCTCAGCAGCAACTTAGCCAAACCAGTGCATTACACAAGCAAAGAATTGAGATTGAGCTAGAACTATTAAAAGAATATGAGCTGAGCTATCAGGTCGCGCTTCAGGCGGTGGAGCAATTACAAGTCACTTCGGGGATCAGCGGCATGTTGCAGCAAGTACATGTCAGTCAAGGTCAAGCAATTACACGCGGGCAGGCGCTAGCTGTGGTAGGCAGTGAGCGAACTTTGGTAGCCGACTTACTGGTGCCAGAGCGAGAAGCAAGCGAGATTATCTTAGGTCAACGAGCAGTAGTAGACACCTTTGTTGGTCAGGTTGAGGCAAAGGTTAGCCGCGTTGTGCCCATCGTACAAGACGGGCGTATTGCGATAGAGCTGGCATTGCTTGGGGAGCTGCCAAGCAATGCTCGCCCACTTTTGACTGTTGAAGGGCAAATTTTTACAGCAAAAAAGACCGCCGCACTTTCACTTATTAAGCCACCGCGTGCAACTCCACAATCTCAGAGTCAATTATTTGTTTTAGATAAACAAAACAACATGCTTATCAAAAAAAGTTTCAAGTTTGGTAAACTAGCCGGCAATGCCATTGAAGTACTCGAAGGCGGTGTATCCGGTGAGCGAGTGGTGGTGTCAGAAATGTCTGACTACCAGCACCTAGAAAAAATAACAATTAAATCACTCAATCGGTAAAGGAAGAACAAATGGACAAGACAATTTTGGCATTACATCAAGTGAGCAAAGTGTTCTTTGGCGAGGATGTTGAAACTCACGCCATTAGCAACATTAACCTTGAAATTGAAATGGGCGATTATGTTGCGATAACTGGCCCGTCAGGATCGGGAAAATCCACTCTATTGAGCATTCTTGGACTATTAGATGACATCACGTCGGGCAGCTATCGCATCCAAGATATAGAAACCAGTACGCTAGACGCAGACACGCAAGCAGAGCTGCGTAATTTGCATATCGGTTTTGTCTTTCAGTCATTTAATCTACTGGATGGGTTAACGGTATTTGATAATGTGGCTTTACCGCTTCAGTATCGAGAGCCTGCGCTTGCGACTGACGAAATTGAGCGCCGTGTGATGGGCGCGCTTAAGCAAGTTGAAATGTCTCACCGAGCAAAACATAAACCAAACCAACTATCTGGTGGACAGCAGCAGCGAGTGGCTATTGCGCGTGCGCTTGCAGGCGAGCCAAGTATCTTATTAGTTGATGAACCAACTGGAAACCTCGATTCTAAAAATGGGGATGCGGTAATGGCCTTGCTGGGAGAGTTGAATAGGCAAGGCACAACCATTTGCATGGTGACGCACGATATTCGCTATGCAGGTTATGCCAAGCGGCAAATTCAGCTTTTAGATGGTGTACAGGTTTCATCAAGCGTTGCAAAACGCGATATTTGTACTGCGGAGGTGGTGTAATGGGGTTTTTGCAACTTCGGCGTCAATTAGGGCTGGCAATCAAAAGTTTGCTTCAAGTACCGAATTTTTGTATCACGCTAGTACTGACGTTGGCACTCGCGTTAAGCTGCTTTTTTGTCGCATTGAGTCTGTTTAGTGGCTTTTTTATTAAGCCGCTTGAGATTGAAAATGAATCGCGATTTGTGGTGGTAGAACAAAAAAACGTATACCAAGACAGGGCGTCTGAAGGGCTGCAAAGCTTCCAAAATATGCTGAACTGGTATCAGATCCCCTCCATATTTGAAAAACGAGCTTTGATCAGTAGCTTTTCCGATGTGGTTGAAAATCTAGCTGGCAAGCCAAAGCTTACGCTGACTTTTGCAAGTTCGGATTATTTTAGTATGGTGAAAATGCCGCTAGCACTGGGGCGATACCTAACGCCGACGAAAAGCATTAGCCAGAAAAATCCAGAGGTCATTATTTCCTATAAACTTTGGCAACAATACTTCAATGGTGATGACAATGTGCTTGGGGAGAGTTTGCGGATTGTTGGCAGACTGTACACCATCGTCGGTGTTGCTGCGCGTACGCATATTGATCCTTACTTTTTAAGTGAAGGAAATGGGGCGCTGTGGCTTAGTTTTTCTGAAGATGAGCGATTTTTTGGTGATCAGCGCGGCGAGTATCATCCGTGGAGTAGCAGACTAAACAACTTGAAGTTACTGGCGATATTACCAGTCAATAGTGGTCAGGATATCCTCGTAGAGCAGCTATATCAAAATGCTCAACTGCACCAAAGCGAATGGAAATCGGCTGACGAAGCGTTACTTGATATTGAACCTATAGTACGTTCGTACCGTGACGTAGAACTGGCGGGACATGACAAGCTTGCCATTATCGTGTTGTTGAGTGTGTCATGCTTGGTACTCATTGCAATTTTTAATGTGAGTAATTTGTTTATCTCTCGAGCTCACACCATCCAGCAGCAACTGGCCTTACAAGCTATGCTCGGTGCGAAGCGTAAGCTGTTGTTTCGTGGAATTTTGCTAGAAGCGCTGTTATTGGTGTCAGGCGCTGTGCTGGTGGGGTTATTTATTGCGGCGTGGGAGCTGAGGTTGGTTAAATCGCTCACCAGTGGTTATTTGCCGCTGATTGATACCTTAACCTTAGATACCACTGTACTGCTCAGTGCTATCCTAACCGTACTGTTATTGGCTTTATTGTTTGCGTTTGTAACTTCACGCATGATTGATTTTAGCCAGCTTAAGCAAAGCATGCAGTCGTCAGGTAAAGGCAGCGTAAAAGCGGTACGCATAGCGACGACAAAAACACTGGTTGCGGTACAGCTGTTTTTTACCACAGTGTTGGTGCTTGGGGCGACCTTAGTGTTGTGTAAAAGCGCCGATACCTTGCTTAGACCGCTCGGAACAAAGTTGGACAATATGTATAGCGTGATGCTACATATTCCCGCAGATCCCACTCCATTTCCCGCGCGTTACGCCAATATTGAAAGATTCAAACTCGCGCTGACTAACATTCCGGGCGTGTTAGGCGTAGCCCATGGAGAAAGTCCATTACAAAGCGATGTCCCTGTGGTTGCTATGCAAGATATGGCGGGTGAATGGACACCGAACATGGTTAGAGGTAACGTTGGGCCGGATTATTTTGCATTAACTGGGCTTGAGCTCGTTGCCGGGCGCACTTTTAGCGAAGCTGCAATTCGAGGCGAAAAGGAAGAGGCTATTGTTTCTTGGGCTGCGGCACAGGCGTTAAAACCAGATGGGGATGTGATTGGTGAAACGTATTTTATTTTTAACCCAGATGTACCTGCTGAAATCGTAGGTATTTCAAAAAACTTCAATTACCCTAAACGTCATCATGAACTTCAAGGTAAAACCGTTTGGCTACCCGCGCTGCCTTTGGGTTATCCATTTATGATAGAAATGGAACCGGGAGCATCACTTACTCGCGCTCAGATCCAAAATGCCATCAGCGCCGTGAATGGTCAGGCGGGAATATGGCGTTTTTTAAACTTAACAAAGACATATCAGAGCATTACCTATTTGGAGCGCCTGACTTTACTGCTAAGCTTTGCGCTTTGTGGTTTTTGTTTGTTGTTATCTGGGGTGGGCATTTACGGTGTGCTTAACTATAGCTTTCAACAAAGACGCTACGAGTTTGGGATGCGAATGGCACTTGGTGCCAAACGACACCGCTTATATCGGTTGTTATTGTCAGATACCATCGCGCCGATGCTAGTGGCGATGTTGGCTGCCATTATGGTTGTTGCGGGATTTTATATAAGTGTTTCGTCAGATTGGTTGTTGGCAAAATCCAGCTGGTTGTTTGTAGTGATTGTTACCATGTTGGCTTTTGCGTTAGTCACGGCGATTTACCCAATGAGACAGTTAATAAACTCGACACCAATGCGAGCATTAAAACATTAAAGTTTGGGCGTAAGCCCAAACAGAATATAAGTAGGAAGTGATGACGCCAGTTTTAATCATCGACGACAACCCTGACGTGCGAATGTCAGCCACCATAGTGCTACAAAGTCATGGTTTTATGAGCCTTGAAGCCGCACACCCTGATGAAGCTAAAGCTATTTTATCGCAGCAGCCCGTTGCGCTTATTTTGCTTGATATGAACTTCAATAGAGATACAACCTCAGGAAAAGAAGGGCTGCAATTTCTTAGTTGGCTGAGACAAGCGCAAATAAGTGTGCCTGTGGTTGTTATTACTGCGTGGGCCAAGGTTGAACTTGCGGTCCAAGCAATGCAGTTGGGCGCATGTGACCTCATTGAAAAACCTTGGCAAAACCAGCGACTGCTGAACACCATCAGACGCTACACCAAAAGTGATGAAGCGCTATCGTCATTACATGAACCACACACAGACAATAACGCAACCACTCAGTTGTTTCAGCAAGCTCAGCGCGTTGCAAAAACCAATGCTAACGTACTTATTTTGGGAGAAAATGGCTGCGGAAAAAGTCAGTTGGCTAAATATATTCATGATAATAGCGGTCGCTCTGAGCACGCTTTTGTGAGCGTGAATATGGCCGCTATTCCAACGGAATTATTTGAAAGTGAGTTATTTGGCCATCGCAAAGGCGCATTTACCGATGCAAAAGCAAACCGCACTGGACGGTTTGAAATGGCTGAAAATGGCACTTTGTTTTTAGATGAAATCGGCAGTTTGCCGTTGTCACTTCAGGGCAAGCTATTACGCGTGCTCGAAACGGGTGAATATGAAGTCGTGGGAGATTCTGAAACGCGCCGCAGTAACGCGCGGATTGTTTCTGCCACTAATACGGATTTGTCAGAAGCGATTAACGCCGGGCAGTTTCGTCAGGACTTACTCTATCGCTTAAATACGGTGGTGCTAAGGGTGCCACCACTCAGAGCGAGATTAGCAGAGCTTCCAAGCTTAGCAGCCCATTTTTTAACAAAGCACACCCAGCGCCATGGTAATGATACTGGACGGGAGCGCTCGCTAACTGCTGCGGCGCTAGACAAATTATTGAGTTACAGTTGGCCTGGGAATATTCGTGAGCTATCTCATGTCATTGAACGGGCCGTGATCTTAGGACTTCAGCCTGAGGTAACCGCGGATGATATCGAGCTTGAGGAAGGTGTACTAGAGCAAGAGCTCCCACTGTTGAGCCTGGAAGAAGCCGAAAAACGCATGATTGCAAGAGCGATCCGCCATTTCGATGGCAATGTAGTGGCCGCTGGAGAATTTTTAGGTTTGAGTAAATCTGCAATTTATCGACGCCTAGAAAAGTACGATATTAGCCCAAAGGCAGAGCTTGATGGCTAAGCTGGCATCACTTGAGCACAAGTTACTTGTTGGCATTGCGATACCTATAATCACACTTGCTATGCTCGCGCTTGGGTTGATCTGCTATTTTGAGCTTACGTTGTTAAGTGCAATCACTTTGTTGCTCGGTGTGATGATCCCCTCTGTATTAGCACTGAGTTACGGCTATCAATCAGTAATGCAGGTGCTTGAAAGTTTGGCGGTCCAGTTGGACGGTGTAACCAATGAAGAGTTTGGTGTATGGCAGTTAGCGCAATACCGCAAGGGTCGGGTTGAATTGCTCAAGGCTGAGCTCAAAGAAGCTGCCAAGCGATTACAGCAAAAGCGTCAAGAATATGGTCAGAATGAAGCTTTTGTATTTAATTTTATGAGCGAACTCACCCTGCCAATTGTGGTACTTGATGCGCATCATCATGTGTATTTTGCCAATCATGCCATGAATACAGTGTATCCAGAACAGGTGTTACATGGTGCACATGCTAAAGCTCTGGCGCTTCAGTATGTGGATGAACAATGGCAGCATACGCAGCACATCTCTCGATTTAGCATTGCGGCTCATAAACTATATCGGGGGCAGCGAGCCTATCAATTATTGGTGTTTTTCTCGGTGGAGCAAGCGCTGCGAGATAATGAAAAGCAGGTATGGCAAAAGCTACTATCGGTACTCAATCATGAAGTGCGAAACGCCTTAACTCCAGTGTACTCAATGGCGCAATCTCTACAACAAGATGGCAATATCATTTCACCTGAGATGCAGCAAACTATGCTCGGTGTAATAGAAAGTCGTGCAGCTCATTTACAGCAATTTGTTGCAAACTACGCACAAGTAGCGCAGCTTCCACCCGTTGATATGCAAAACATTGAGGTAGAGTTGCTGGTATCGCGCTGGCAAGCTTTATTTCCCAGTGTTGAGATAAAGGCGCTTAATAAGGGCTTGGTTTATTGTGATGAAGCTCAGCTAACGCAGGCTATGATCAACCTTGTCAATAATGCTGAGCAAGCAAATCAATCTGCGGGGAATGATGGCATAACACTAACCATAGATAGACCAAAAAATTGGCGCTTTACCCTAGAAGATAACGGCGCTGGTATCGCCAATCCTGATAACCTTTTTGTACCATTTTATTCTACTAAACCAAAGGGATCGGGTATCGGCTTGGTATTGAGCAGGGAGCTTATTCGTAATCAGCAAGGGGAGTTGCATTTAGCGAATTTACCGGACAATAAAGGGGCTCAAGCTGTGGTTACTTTGCATTTCTAGTAAATTTTGAACAACTTCGCAATATTTGAATATTTATCTTTCTTTGGAATTTGTAACCTCAGGTTAAGTAGTTTTACCTTGCCATATTATGGCAACTGAGGAGTAGTTTACATGAAAGATAAAAATCAATTAGGGCTCGTGCAGCTCGCCGAGATGCCCATATTAGTGCTGTTTATTCGAACCAGTATTCCCATTTGTATCGGTTTACTCGTTGTGGGTTTATATGCCTTGGTTGACGGCTGGTTTATTAGTCGCTACGTGTCAGAGATGGCATTTGGTGCCGTGGCTATGGTTTACCCGCTGCAGGTGTTAATGATAGCGCTAACCGCTATGGTATCTGCAGGTATGGCGGCCACAATGACAAGATTAATCGGAGCAAAGCAAGTAGGTAAAGCCGCAGAGGTTATCGGTCATGGACTGATAATTGGCGGTATAGTTAGCGTGGTATTCTTGGTACTTGGTTGGCTTTATCCACTTGAGCTCTTATCACTTTTGCAAGTGGAAGCGGTTTTTGTAAAGGATGCGCTTAGCTACATACAGCCGTTATATCTTTGTGCCATTACCGGAGTTTTATTACCTATCGTGGCTGATATGTTCCGTGGTCAGGGTAAACCGCAGTTGATGATGCTGTTGTTATTAGTCTCGGCTGTGCTCAATATACTGCTTGATTATCTATTTATCGCGCAATTTGGTTTGGGGGTTGCAGGTGCGGCATATGCGACAATCGCAGCGCAATTGGGGGCATTGATTATTGCGCTTCAGCTAAAAAGAAAGCGTACTGACTTGCTTGCGGTTAAGGTGTGTTGGAAACCTCGTGCTTGGCTACCGATCCTCGCAATCGGGATGCCTATCTTGATCACGCAATTTTGCCTTGGCGTGCAAACTGCGGTGGTTAACTGGCAGCTGTTGTCTTTTGCAAACGAAAATTGGGTAGTCGCCCACGGCATGCTGGGACGTATCATTAATTTTGCAATTCTACCCGCGATTGCAATGTTGATCGCATTTCAAACTATCGTCGGCTATAACTTAGCGGCAGGACATAGTGGGCGAGTAAGAGCGTGTACGCGAGTTGCTTTTTTGGGTATGACAGGATTTGCACTGCTATTGACGCTAGGGTTGATGGGATTGCCGAGGCTATGGCTGAGCCTGTTTACCGAAGCGAGTGAATTTCTCGAAATAGGAGAGCGCGTTTTTCGCTCAGCCCTTTGGGGGATGCCGCTATTTGGCGTGGTAATTTTAGCATCTGGATTTTATCAAGCAAAAGGTGATGCCAAACGCGCTTGTTTTTACAGCGCCTTGAAGGTGATGTTTATTCTAGTTCCATTAATCGTTATTGCACCGCACTACTTTGGCTTAAATGGTGTATTTATGGCACTTGTAGGGGCTGATTTTATAGCCGCAGGGTTAACATTTATACTGTGTTGGCGGCACTATCAACAGGCTAAGAGCCAATCGGGAGAGATACAGCTTGCATCAATCAACTGAGCAAAAGTTAAGCGCTGAAGAGATATATTTAGGGCGGTTACAACCTGTCATTGAGTGGGTGCATAGTAATCCAGAGTCGCCGCTTTCGTTACAGCAAGCGGCGAGCCTGAGCCATTTTTCTAAGTTTCATTTCCAGCGCATTTTTGCAGCTGTGATTGGTGAATCTTTGAGCCAGTACACTAATCGCGTGAGGTTGGAGCGCGCGGCCAATATGTTGTTGCTAGCCGAAGAGTACAATGTGACAGATATTGCGCTACAGTTTGGTTTTTCTGGTAGCGCAAACTTTTCGCGAGCGTTTAAAGAGCACTTTGGTGTGACTCCTTCAAGTGTGCGAAAAACAGAACAACTACGTAAATTGGTGACAAAAAATAACATTGAGCCGGCCCTTAACACGACACAACTTACCCGAATACACGCATTAAGAGCTGAGCGACACAGTGTTATCCAGCCGGTTAAACTACACTCCATTTCACAGCTACCCTTATGTACATTACGCGCGTCACAAGGCTACCAATTGCAAGGAATTAGCGCCTGTTGGCAGCAGCTTGCAGCGTGGGCTAGTGCACATGGACTGGATTATAGCCAAGTACAAAAGTTTGGTTTTGGTCATGATAACCCCGTTTTTACGCCACTAGATAAAGCGCGTTACGATGGTGCAATTGTGATTAACGACGAGTTAAAATCTGCGGTGACTCGGCCATATCAACTCAATGTGCTCAGCGCGGGAATATACGCAATTTTTGATTACCGTGGAGCAATTAAAGACTTGTTGAGTTTCCAATTAGATATTTTCGCAAAGTGGCTGCCACAAAGCGGATACGAGCCAGAAGATGCGCCCTTAATTGAACATTATCCTGAAGTAATTTCACAAGAAAATGGAGGCTCGCCAAGTGATAAGGTGATTGCGCTGGAAATTTGGTTAAAGGTCAAGCCGCTAAAATTTACTAAATCAATCTAAAAACTTCACAATTCGCCCACAAACTTTAAGCATGATCAACCGTACACCAAGCGGGAGATTAAAAAAGTGGTTGAACTAGAGTTAATTCGAGTTGATAAATACAGCGAGCAGACTTTTACACATTTGCTAGAAGCGAGCCATTATCAAAAGCAAGTGGGCTCGTTTGAACTGTGTAGCGCAACCAATATCGCTTATCTTTTTTATGCAGATGGTAAGTTGGTTGGCTTTACCGTAATAGGTATTTCAAACCGCCGAGAGTTTGAAGTCTGTGCGCTTTATATTACTCCTGCCGAGCGCAGAAAGCGTTACGCCACCGAGTTTATGGCACACATTTGGTCAGTATACAAAGGTCGTTGGAAAGTGCGTATGCAAGATAAGCTTGAAAGCTCGTGCGGTTTTTGGCGCAAAACCTTGGCTGAGATGACCAATCAACCGCAATCGCATAGACGAGAAAGCGAGTTTGAACACGCTTTTGCAGTGTAGCACCTACGTTAGTACCATTCCTGTTTTTCTAGCCAAAATGCACGGCCAAAACCGCCTACATATCGAACCCTCGCCACTTCAATTCGCCATAGGTGAAAGTCACCGAGCATGGCATATTGCTGAGCTTTTTCGTGCTTTATTACGAATTGTGCAATCAGGCTTTCGCTATCCGCTCTTGGTAGTTTGTGTGCATGCCCAAGAATAGTAACTCGCGCATTTTCAACGTCTTCAACCGCACCATCACCGAGCACCATAAACGAAAGTGCCGGGTGCTTGGCTAAATTCTTGGTGTGCTGGGCGATATCACTAATAAAGAAGTAAAAGTGATTATCTTCAAGAAAAACATATTGAGCGATAGAAGAAAAAGGAAAGCCCTTTTGGTTGTTAGAGAAGGTAGATAAAAATGCGCTCTTATGGTTTTGGCATAAGGCCTTTGCTTCGTTGATTGCGGTTTCTCTCATCTTGTTATGCTCTTAAATAATAAAAGACCTAACCGCAATGATCGCTAAAACTAAAAATAAAATCAAAAACTAAGTAAGCAAAACCGCAAATTTGAAGCTACCTTTTTAAAAGGTATGTTGGTAATTTTTAGAGTATTTACTTGGTTTTTTATCCCATTTGTAACATAGTTTGTTTACTCAAAATAGAGCAATGACATTATGCTAAGTAAACTAACAATAAAACAAAAAATTACTTTAGGCTTTAGTGCATTAGGTGTGCTGCTGTTACTTGCGTGCGTGCTTGCCTATTTAGCATTGGCGCAAATAAAGTCCGCTAATCAAAATATGGGGCAAATTACTTTGCCTATTCAGCGCAGTGCCGACGCCTTGCAACTTGAGCAGCTTAAGCTCAGCAAGTTGGTTTCTCAAGCTTATACCCTCGAAAGCGAGCAAGATATCAATCGGGCTCGACAGCAATTTACCACACAGCAGCAACTGTATGTTGAGCGCCAGCGGCACTTAACGTCATTGACGCAAGCCATGCCTGAATTTGTCACACCATTAAAGCAAACTCTGGCGCTGGGTGAGCAGCTCAGTCGTGCCGCAGAACAAATGTTGCAGGCTAAGGCAGATGTTGTACAAGCGCAGCAACGGATCCAATCACAATATCAAGCACTTAAACAGGATAAAGAACAGGCCAGCAATGCCATGCTGGATCTTGAGTTAATCGAGACAGACAAAACACGGCAGTTGGAAGAAATGGTTGGGACTGGCGTTCGTATTGATGACATGTTGTTTACACTGGAAAACAACAGTCAGCGGATCAGCGGTTTAACGCTAGAGCAAGTAGATCAGCACCAGCAAGATATGTTGTTTTTGTTAGATAATATTGAAAATAACCTAACGTTTTTGAAGCGCCAAGCCTATGGCATGGATGCAGATGATTTGTTAAATCAGTTTAGTGAGGGCATGACTAAGCTCAGGGAAAAGCTGGGTGAGCCCGGTCATCTTTATGTCGCGGTACAAGAGAAACTGCGTCAGCAACAGCAAGCTGCAATGTTATATAAGCAATCAGAGCAGCATGCGTTTGCCATTTTAACCGAGCTTGAGAAAATGCAGCAAAGCGCTAATGCGGCGTTTAATCGTTCTCAAAATAATGCTGAAACCCTTATCGAGCGAGCGCAAAATACCGCCATTTTATTGGTGATTGTCTTTATTGCTTTAGGTGCGTTTATCTCGGTTTCAACTAGCCGGGCAATGCTTGGGCCGTTGGCTGCGGTGAATAAAATGCTCAAATACCTTGCTGCTGGAGACTTTTCGAAGCAAATGAGTAAGCGCAGTGATGATGAATTTGGTCAGTTAATTGATAATATTAATCAGGTGAAAGACAATCTCCGTGCTTTGCTAGAGTCAATCAATAATCAGGTTCATGAGTTAGAAGGACTATCGGAATCATCATTAAGCGAAAGTAAACAAATAGCCAATAATGCGACTGAGCAAATGCGCCGCATGGATAATGCCAATCGCTTAGCACAAAGTATTTCAGCTAGTGCTTTGGCGGTTTCCGAACGCTCGTCAGATAGCCTCGCGAGCATCCATACCGCTAACCAGCATAAAACCGAGGTCAGTAAATACACACAAGACAATAAAGAACATATTCTATCGCTCAGCACGCGCATGAGTGAAGCGGTAGAGAGCATGACCAAATTGACCACACATAGCGAGAATATCGGCAGTATCTTGGATACCATTGTTTCTATTGCTGAGCAAACCAATCTGTTGGCGCTAAACGCAGCAATAGAGGCGGCTCGAGCTGGTGAGCAGGGAAGAGGGTTTGCGGTGGTCGCCGATGAGGTTAGAACGCTTGCGTCTAGGACGCAAGAGTCGACTAATGAAATTAACCAAATGATCGCAGCTCTGAGACAGGATACACATAGCGCCTCTGAGGCCATTAACTCCGGCCAACGTGATGTTGCCTCATGTGTTAAACAAAGTGAGGCGCTTGCCAGTGCCATGGATGAAATTGCCAACGCTATTTTACAGGTTACGCAGTTGAGTGAAGAAGTCAGCCAAGCCGCTGATCACCAAGCGACGGATTGTCAGCAAATTGAGCAGGTGATGCTAGATGCACAAAGTACCGCAAATGAGAATGCTCAGGCGATGCAAAGCTTGGCTAAAGGCAGCGAGTCGCTCAGTAGCTTCTCGCATCGTCTAGCAACACTGGTTGAGCGTTTTAAATTATAAGAATGTAAACTGGTATTACACACGCTTTGATGGTCTGGAATAAATATAAGACATTACTGCGATCTTTATACTGCCAACTACACAGGCCAACCAGGCTGCTGGTGAGAGCAAAATAAGTAAAGCATAGCTCGCTGTCATGCCCACTGTTGCCATGACTTTAGCCTTGAGTGGAATAACCCTGTATTGCTTCCATTGCGTTAATGAAGCGCCAAACCTTGGGTGATTTAGCAGCCACAAGGCAAGCCTAGGAGAGGCTTTTGAAAAGCACGCCAAAGCCAGAATAAAAAACACAGTGGTTGGCATGACGGGCAAAACAATACCAATAACACCGAGGGCTACAAATAGATATCCGCATAGCAGTAGGGCTATTTTCTTATAGTTGGCTAAGGCGGCTTTAAACATCATGAATAAACGTGTGCCTGGAATGCTTGGAAACGGGTGAATGCCTGACGAGCACCTTCAATTAGCGCCTGTTCTTGCTGTTCGCTCAATTCAATTGCGTCTATGATTTGCACAAGCTCTCGCCAAGCGCTGCCGCGACCGGCTCCTGGGCCTGCTAAATATCGAGCGCCGTGCTGCGCATCAAAATTGAGCTTGGCCCCAACTTGTTTACCCAGCATGGCTGCACCGACCTTTGAGCCCTCAACCACATATAGCCAGCCGAGCGCTCTGGCGACGTCGGTATTATTGGTTACTTCTGGCATTAAGTAGGGAGTAGGGATGGTGGTTTCAAGGTCGATAAAGTCTTGCTCAAGCAAACCTAAGCGGCGGCGCGCGGCCAAATCAGGAATAAGCGCTAATAATTCTGGGTGTTCATAAAGAGCGCTCACATCTTTTAAAAAATAAAACTGTAGTCGTAAGAAATCGAGATAGCTTTGTGTATTGGCGAATGGGTCTTGCGCCATAATGGATTTGTCTACATTGTCGTGGGTATCTGCAGTTGCATGTTTTAAGTTTTGCGCTCGAGAAAGTGCAGAGGTAACGGTAGTCATTGATGCTCCAAGGTGATGTAAAAATATAGCGCTGTCTTTAAGCAAAAGTACAGCGCCTAAGTGTTGATTAAAGTTTGAGTTCTAAGCCAATCGAAATGGTTTGGCCAGGTTCTGGCATCGCGACGATTGAGCCGCTTGAAACTTTATACTGATCGGTCAAGTTGGTGATCGCTAGGTTGCCTTTGATGCTGTCGCTAAAGATATAATCAAGATAAAAGTCGAGCTGATAGCCTGCTGGAATATACTCAAGCGCAGTTACTCCAGTCCCTGCCAAAAAGCCGCCCGGGTGATGTTTCTCAGCGTGTTTTTTGTAAGTAAAACCCGTATCAATTGTGTCGTTAAAGAGTGTCATACCAAGCGTTGCGATATAGCTTTTTTCAGGAGGCACACGAAGTGGTGTTAAACTCCCCGCAAAGCCGGTCGTATTACAAGTATCGACACCTGCAGCCTCGGCCATTAAGCGTGAGCACATTTTGACGTCGGTGTACTTTGTGTAAGATAACCTGCTGTAAAATAAGTCGCTTTGGTAATGAAGGCCAAATTCCGTGCCGGGGAGTTCAAACTTATCATAGTTGGTAAAGGTGAACTTTTGATCCCATGAAGGTGCGTCGGGTTTAGGCAAGAAGCCTGTTGCCAACATACTTTCAATATTGGTGTAGAAGTACTCCGCCGAGATAATTAGCTTATCCCCGTGGCTGAGTAAGTTGCTAAAGTCACTCTCAAAGCCAATATCATACGATTTCGTTTTTTCAGGGGTGATCGGGTAGTCACTAGAGTAGGAAAACACCTCATTAGAAACTGTTGTTTCGTACAGGTTTGGCATTCGATATGCGTTGCTATATTTGGCTTTAATAACTGTATTATCAAGCAGTTGATAATTTGCTTGTACAGTCACATCCGCTTTGGCATCAAATGTAAGTTTTTCGCCTGTTTGATAGTCCTCGTTGACCGAGTCATGAAGGTTTACGTTCAGTGCAAACTCTACAGGCGCAAGATCGATATTGGCATTGGCGAATAATGCACGTTTTGTTTGTTTGCCATGTCGTGAAGTGGCTTTTAAATTGAAGTCAGCAGGGTACCAGTCTCGATTAAAATTGTCTTTCCAGTCTTTATGAGGGCTTAATTTCTCAACCTGCCAAGATAGACCATAAGTCAAAGTAATCGGTGTACTTGCCAGCGATAATGCAGAGGTATTGAATGCACTTATCCCATGACGCTTATTATTATAACGGTGAAAATATTGCCCCGCATTTGCTCCCAGGTTACTGCCAAGCGCATTATATTGCTGTAACCTTGCGCTGGTACGCCAAACGTTAACACTAAGGTCGACTAATGAGTTATTACTCGGTAAAAAACGGTATAACGTACTAGCACTGTTTACCAGAGCAGAGCCTGGAGCCCACTGCGGCATGGTTTCTACGCCTTCTGGAATTTCTTCGGACATCCATTGTTCTTGGCCATTTTCATCGATCACCTTCCAAAACTTGGTGTCACCGGCTCGTTGTTTGTACCAGTAGGTGGCCAGCATTTCTCCCGCTTCTTGCTTATGGTAGCGTGTATTCACCTCTAATGATTGTTCGTCCGTAAACGCATAAGTTAGTTTGGCAAGATATGAGTCGCTTTCAAAGCTTGTATTGACGACTTCGCCATTTTGGTTAACTGGAGGTGGGATCTGGTCGACTACTGTTACTTCGTCATATTGCCCCTCATGATCAGTTGAAGGCACCCAACGTACATACTCCACGGTTTCAACAAAGTCGTCAAAGCTATTTTTACCAGCAAAGTAGTTACCAACCTTTTTCTTACTATAAGCGAGTACCGCTTGTAAGTTATCCTGTTGATAAGCGGTTGCTAGCGTAAACCCGCCGCCTGCAAAGTCGAGTGTGTCATTGTGGTTGCTGATTTCATAATAACTTTGCAGGCCAAAGCTCTCTGGTACTTCAGGTGTTTTATTGTTGTTATGCGTATTTACCTTAACTAAAGCGCCAAAACGCTTACCGTCTTGGAGAATATCTTGCGTGCCCAATGTTCGGATATTGACTGTTCCGCCGATTGCACCTGAGCCGAAAGGTGATGCTTTGGCCGATGCGCCTTTTTCGACATTAACCGAGCTTATCAAGTTTGAATCGATATAGGTTCTGTCAGACGAGCCCATATAGCCGCGGTTTGTGTGCGTTGATTGCAAACTACCGTCGATGAAAATCGGCACTCGACCTTCGCCTTGCACGCCGCGAATACCAATATCAAGTGCGCCAGCTTCGTTTCGAATATTGTTTGCCTCTATACCAGAAAACGTTGAGAAAATATCCGAGTTAGATAAACCCTTGGTTCGAGAAATCTGTTCACGATTAAGATTGAGTTTATCGCCTTTGACCGTGATAACTTCAATATTATCTTGCGGATTTGGTGTTTGGCTGTGCTTTGCCTTTTCCTGAGTATTATTGGTTTTGCTTTTTACAGGCGCTGACCCGTTAATCGCCGCTTTAATAACGATGTTGTTGTCGATAATGCTCGCTGTTAGCTGGCTACCTTTTAGTGTTCGTTCTAGTGCCTCGGTTAAACTTACCTCTCCTTTAAGTGCTGGGGCTTGCAGGCCATTTAATAGTTTCGCATCGGCAATTAGATTCATACTCGCAGCTTCAGCTACCTGCGTTAAGGTATGGCTAATAGGTTGCTGCGTAAGATTAAATTGATATAAAGCAACATGACTCTGCGCGGTTGCAGGCAGGCTCAGGCTAAGCCCGAGTGCAAATGCTAAGGGAGTGAGTCTTGTGTTTAAAACAGAGCGAGTTCTCATTGTTATGCGTCCAAATAAATTACCTAAGATGAAAACGAATGAGAATGAGAACTCCTCAATAAAAATTTGAATATTTTTATCTCATCATCGAGAATTAACTATAACTATATGATTGTTATACTCTTTAACTTCTACAGGGAGAACATGTGGAAGTAAGTTTAAAAAGCTTTCGAGCTCTGATGCTACAAAAGTACCCGAAATAACCAATTGCTCAGTTGATTGAGCGCTTAAGGTGTAACTTATCGCATGATGTCGTTTAAATTCCTCAAGTGCTTCGTTAAGTGGTGTATTGTCGAACACGAGTCGTCCTTGCTTAAACGCATCAACGAGATTGAGGTTTGGATCAAACTCAGCCTTGACAATGCCGTCACTGTCCACGACCGCCATTTGACCTTTTGTCAGCGTTATTTGCTGATTTTGGCTTTGCACGTTTACACGGCCATGATCCACCACAATGCGAACGCTATTGGGTTTTTTATCAACAGAAAAGCGGGTACCTAATACGGTAATTTTTGTGCTACCGGCGCTGATAACAAATGGACGGCTTTTGTCACTGGCAACGTCAAACAATACGCGTCCACTGAGTAGTTTATTACTACGCCGATTGCCATCAAAATCAATAGCGAGGGAAGTTTTGGCATCTAAGGTCAGTCGAGATTGGTCGGGCAGTGAGATATTGCGTAATTCGCCTCGTGCTGACTGATAGCTGGCGTGAAAGGTGTCTTTGTTTACTTGAAAGAACCACGTTCGATAGCCAAAGAAACTCAACGCAAAAAGTGCAAAGCATGCAGCAATGGCGAAGTACCGCTGAGTTGTCTTTGATTTAAGCTTCGAGTGTGTAAGTGGATTCTCTAATTGTGCAATGTCTTGATCTGAAAATTGCGATAACAGTCGCTCAATCTGTTTACTTTCTTGATAGGCTGTTTGGTGCGCACGGTTCTCACCAAGCCAACGATTGAGCGCTTGCTGCTGCGTTTTACTGAGCCCTTGCCTTTCGAGTTCCAGCCAGTGGTTTACTTGCTGCTGTATTGATACATTATGACGGTCCATTGCGATTCTCTTATTGTTTTTGTAATGCGTTACGGCAAGCGAGCATGGCAGTTGCCAAGTGTTTTTCGACCATGCTGACAGATATCCCCATTTGCTCTGCTATTTGTGGCTGGCTTAAGTTTTTAAATTTATAGAGCACAAATGCTTGCTTAGTTTTTAGGGGTAAGGAGTCGATACTTCGATTAAGTAATGCCAGTTGTTGTTGACTTGCAAGCTTAGCCTCAGGCTCATAATAACTTGGCGCGACTAATTCGAAGTCGTCGGGCTCAGCAACGGTTTGATTTTTGCGATACTGATCAATCACAATGTTTTTTGCGGCTTTAAAAAACAGCGCGCGCTCTTGCGTGTTATCCTGCTTTGGATTGCTGCTTTTATAACTTAGTATTCGGGTATACGCCTCTTGGACTATATTTTGAGCCTTATCTTTGCACCCCACTGAACGAGCGATATAACTTAATACTTCTGAGTAATAACGTTCCAAAATACACCAGTTTGCTTTTCAAAAGTCGCGCATACTAGCATTGATTTTTGTTATTGAGAATTGTTTTTGTTTGTGTTTGTTGGCTTTTAACTGTTCGTTAATAGATTTTATGTTTTTAGTGCTTTCACTTGGTGTTTGAATTTAAGGTTTTGAAAATATTAACTTTATTTTAAATTTCTTTGGTGCCAAACATTAAGCGCAGTGCTTATTAAGGCGTAGGAGCGATACCTTTTATAATGCGTTGGCAGGCGCAGGGATCCATAAAATGGGGCACCGGATAATCTGGATGTGCTTCTTTTAGCGCCAGCTCTGCGAGTAGCGCGGCATCATCAGGAAGTACTTCGGCGAGCGTGGTTTGGATCTGTAAATCAAGCAATAAGCGCTTGATGTGCTCCAACAGGTCATCCGCTTGGCGTTCGACGGGATAGTCTAACGAGGTTAATCCACAGTATCTGGCGATGAGCGCGAGTTGCTGGTTAATGCGCTCGCCATACCAGGTTAGCACGGGCATGAGTAACACCGCATTGGCAAGCCCGTGTGGCGTACCATATTGAGCGCTCAATTGGTGTGAAATTGCATGTACGTAGCCGACAGAAGTTCTGGTAAAAGCTTGTCCTGCGTAATGGGAAGCGAGTAGTAGTTGCGCCCTTGCTTCTAGATTTTGTGGGTCTCGTTGTGCTTTGGGTAAATATTCAAAGATGGCTCTACAGGCCTCAAGAGCACGGCCGCGGCTAAACTTAAGACAGTTAATACTCAGTAGTGCCTCAATGGCGTGGGTTAGTGCATCAATTGCCGTAGTCGCGGTGATATGTGCAGGCATACTTGTGGTTAATTCCGGTAATAATACGGCATGGTGCGGCACTAAACAAAAATCAGTCGCGGCATACTTGGCGTGATTGCTAGGATCGTTAACAACGGCGGCAACGGTGGTCTCCGAGCCGGTTCCTGCGGTTGTTGGGATCGCGATATTCGGCGGTAGGCGTTTTAAGACTTTAAACAACCCTTTGAGTTTAGTCACCGGTTTGTTCGGCTTGACAGCCCGAGCACCGATCAGCTTGCCCGTGTCGAGTACCGAGCCACCGCCAAGCGCGATAATTGCTTTACACTGATGCTGTTGGTAGACCTTTAGACCATCTTCAACGTTTGTTATGGTGGGGTTGGGTAAAACATCTGCGTGATAATGCGTGACTAACTCTGACTCACGTAGTGTGTTTTCCACAACCTGATGCAAGTTGAGCTTGAGCAGCACTTGGTCGGTCACGACTAAGACGTTATCTCCATTTTTTAACCCCAGCGCCTTAATGGCGTCTAACAGCCCCGTTTTTCCCTGATGTAATTTGGGATTCGGGATCCCGATAAAAATAACAATGCACTTTAGGGCAAAATGGTAAATACGGTAAAACCAACTCATTGCGATCCGTCTAATTTTGTTTTTGTATCATTTAAAAAATGTAGACGGATCATCACTGAATTGCTAGCAAATTATCGGCTAATTTGTGGTGATTTGCTGTGAAATTGGCTTTTCTTCTTTAATTGGCCCTTTGGGCTTGTCCATCTCAAATGCTTCTATCATGAGCAAAATATGGGCCGCGCTCCATGAAAAGTTCGGTGCACCTTGCTGCTCGCCGGTGAGTGGATTGTAGTTTTCGCGAATAGGCGCGTTTTGCAGCAGACCATCCGCATTTTGCATAAATCGCTGAAGCAAAGTGTTCGCTTCAGTTTCATAACCATAATAACTTAGTCCCATCAAGCCAAAATACAACTGGTCAAGCCAGACACGACCACGCCAATAGATGTTTGCACCAAATGCAGGGTTGGTCTGGGATGCAGAGCCTAGAGGAATATAGGTGTTGAATTCACTGGGGCTGAGCATTACTTCAGAGACGCGTTTAGCATGATACGCTGTTGCTACCTGATTAAAGAGCGGAGCCCAACCCTCTGGGCCGCGACCACGTTCAATGATTGGTTTCCCTGCACAGCCATTTTCAAGCGGTGATGGGGCAATACGAATATCGTAGTAGTATCCGCTGTTATCTTCGAACATGCAGCGGTTAATATAATCGGCGATCTGCTTTGCTTGTGCTGAAAAGGCTTTGGCTTCCTGCGGCTTAGCCAAGATATTGGCGATGGTACTCAAGTTTTTGGTATCAGAATAAAAATAACTGGCCCCATCAACCGACTCTTGCATCAAAGAGTAGCCTAGCAGGTGACCTTGGGCGTCCTTATTGCTAGCAAATTCGACTTGCCAGTCTTTAGCATCGCCACCTTGTTTCACATAGATCTCAAGCTGCTGTGGTGAGATAAAACCAAAGTTAGCAGCATCGTCTCTTCCAGATTCCCATGACGCTGCGGTCTGTGCGGGAATACTTATCTGTTTACCCTGTGCCTGCGCATCGCGATAGGCTTTTAGCCCAAAATGGGCATGCTTTTGCTTTCCTTCATGTAGATAAAATAACAATTCACCCGCTTGATTATTATGGTGTTTATCTATGGTTGCACCGAATTCTGGAATACCATTTTGGTTGTGATCACGGTTGCGTAGCCACCAATCACGATAGGCGACAAGTTTAGGGTAAATTTGTGCAAGCCAAGCTTTGTCTTTGCTGGCATGGTAGGTATTCAACACCGCCCAAGCGGCCAGCGAGGGTTTTGAATTCCGTTCGCTCCAATTACCCCCATCGCCACCGCGTTCTGGTGGCAGGTTATAACCAATTAAATCGGGTAATAAGCCTTTATCTTGGGGTCTCACAGGATCGTTAGCTGCTATTTGATAGGAAAATACGGCATCAATGTTGGCCTTGGCTAAATCTGGTGCAAATAGTCTCAGCGCTGACGCTTGTTTCCAACTGTCCCAAGGCCAAGTTAAATTGCCGGAAAACCAGCGAGCAGTGACCGAAGGCGATACGGTATCAAACACGATTGCTCCTGCGGGAGATCGCCAGTTACCAATGAGGGTTTCAACGGCTTTTATCGCCAATGTTTGTTTATCTCGTGGTAAGGTTTGATAGCGTGCTAAATAGCCCATCCAGCGAGCTTTAGAGCGTTGCCAATACTTAACAGGGGATGAGAGAATTTCGGCAACGGCCTTTGCTGTTTGTATGCGTTCCTGTTGATTATGGACATAACTTATGGCGGTATAAAACTGCAGATCACCAGAGATTTGTGTCTCGCTATAATAACGGTCATTTTCCACCACATTTTTGAAAGGGATTGTGCGGGTGATTGAGTACTCGTTGCTACCAGAGGTCAGAAGCGCCCACGGATCGCGAACACGACCAAAAGTGGTACTGATCCCACTTTCGCTGGCAACCATGGTTGGAGCGAGCTTAGGGTATTGTTGGTCCAGTGCTTGTTGTTGATTAAGTTGGTGGAGTAATTTGCCGTCCAATTTTAAAGTAAGTCGTTGCTTTGTATGAATCGTGGTTTGAATAAGAGAAACACGCTCGCTAACAAAGCGTAGGCGGATAGTCACCGTCGCGAGCTCATGTCTGAGCGTTTGTACCAGCTCTCCTGGTAGGCTGTACTGCGCTGCATCAAATTGCAATTTGATATCACCGTGAAAAACCTGTAGACGCTCAATACGTTCAAATAAATAGGTTAAATACTCTTCGGTGATAATCGCGTTACCCGTGAAACCACCAAATTCCGCCGCGCTATCAGGAAGTAAGTGACCATGCCATGCGCCGTTATCAAAAAGTGGTGAATAGGGACTATGGCCAAACTTGTCTGCGGGCTTCATCACCTGAGGGTGGCCAAAGCGTGAAACCACGTTGATGATCTTTGGGCTTGCGTGTGTTTCGCATGCTACAAAGAGCACGAGTAATACCATTCCTGTGAGTACTTTCATTTGTTGTTTTTTGAATAAAGTATACAATTTTGAAAATGCTATCACAGCGACGTACAAAGTTCAGTAGCAAACGATGAATTACTCGTCAATGGGGCAGCCGACATCAACCTTTTTGCGTTGCATCTGCACCCGTTCAGCGGCGGCGCGTAGCCGATTTATATACTCTGGAGGGGCGCTCGGGTTGGCGGTTAAATAGAGGGTTTTACTTAACTCAGGGACTTCTAGCACTTTGTCCCATTGCTCCACTAAACCCATTCTAGCAGCCATTCTATCTACAAAGTTTTCGGCACCAAAAATAAAGTCTATTCTGCCTCTTTCAAGCAGCTCACCTGCACGACTAAAACTGGTTACTGATAGCATATTCTTATCGGCGACAAAGCCTTGTGCTTTTAAATAGTTTTCGGAGAGTTGATCAGCCGCAACAGCGACAACATGTTGTTTGATTTTCCATATTTCCCACACTTGCTGATCGGCAATATCAGCACGCTTATAAAACGCGACCTTTAGCTCACAAAGTGGCGCAATCCAGATATGGTTTTCTTCACGTTGCTCCGTTCTGGCGATCGAGTAGAGCAATGAGTAGGGGGATTTTTTGGAGAAGGCTTTTGCGCGAGTCCAAGGCAACATATAAATTTGATAGCTTAGCTCTGCTTCCCACATAATGAGGCGCACGATATCAGTGGCAAGCCCAGTAATGGTGCCGTTCTTTTGCTCTATCTGGTACGGAGGAAAATGCTCGGTATAGATATCTACTTTTGTTGGTGCTGCGGCTAAGGCACTGAATACACTAAATATCCCTATAACGCTCCCAATTATATACTGCATACCACATTCTCAAGATCGTTTTTAATAGTATAACTCATAATTTGTTATTGGTTTTAGTTAAATTAATGTACCGATTAAAACTTCAAATTGGTGCTTAAATGGCAATTATTATATGGTTTTTTGGTGTCTTTTAAGAATTAAATAACGGCGTAGAATTGCTCTTGTTGTAGAGGAGTCGTTATGCGCTTAGTTTTATTCTTGCTTATGTTGTTTGTGTCTACTTACTCACATGCTAGTGAAGTTGCAGTTGATTATGTGATGGGAGAGGGGGATGTAAAAGGACTGCGGCTTGGGTATCGTCCCTTGCATTATAGTTTAGCGGATTATGGTTTTGGAGAAGGTGCCTATGTTTATTTTGAGCTGAGCACCAACTATTGGGAATACGGCAAACCAAAACGCTCAGACACGACGTTTGCCATTGCATTGTCACCAGTGCTTAGTGTTCCACTGACTGAGTTTGCTGGAAAGCCGGTAAATTTTGAGTTTGGAATTGGCATGACCTACGTCAGTGATACTCGATTTGCGGGTAAAGACATTGGTGTTCACTATCAGTTTGAAGACCGCATTGGACTTAGTGTTAATTTGAACCCCAGTACTAAAGTTGGGATCCGATATCTACATTATTCTAATGCTGGTTTGAGCGACCACAACCCCGGTCTTGACTTTTTTAATGTGTTCTACGTTAAGCGGTTTTAATGCTTAATTTTATTGAGTTAGTTTATCTCCCTTTGTGATTTCAAGGATGAAATTTTTTCTTCATAAAATTCCAGTATCCAAGATAATAGAATGCAGTTAAATGCTTGACCTAAACTAAGGTTTAGGAATTAGGGTTCTGTGTAAATCAATAATAATCAAGGAACATCAATGGAGAATAGCTCTGCAATTGAGCGGTTAAAGCGCTTTACACCTTTAGTTTGGGTAATGCTTGTTGGTAACTTTTTCGTTCGCGCTAGTTACTACATGGTATGGCCTTTTTTGGCTGTTATTCTTTACGAAAATTATGGACTGAGTGCAACAGAGGTCGGTTTATTGCTAACGGTGTCAGCGACTTTCGCCGTATTTTTGGGGTTTTATACGGGGAATCTCGCTGATCGCTTTGGTCGCACCAAAATGCTCTACGCGGCAGTGTTTGTTGGTGTGATTTCTTTTTCACTGTTGGCTGTGGCTGAGTCGTTGTGGTTGTTTGCAACCTCTGTGTTTTTAGCTTGTCTACCTAGGACGCTTTGGGATGCGCCTAGTAAAGCGTTACTTACTGAAGAACTTGCCGACGCAAAAGACAGAGAGCTTGCACTGCATTTACTCTATTTTCTCGTGAATGTGGGAGCGGCTTTAGGACCATTGTACGGGCTATGGGCGGGGCTTAATGGTGAGCAGTTTAGCTTTATTTATACTGGTATTTCGTATATTGGTTTGTTGCTCGCGCTGCTTTACTTTAGACCTAAACTGAGTGAAGCGCAGACTTTCGCTTTGCAGTCTGCCGCTCAGTCGGTACCCAAGTTTGCAAAGTGGCTGAGGATCTTACGAAAAGATAAAGTTTTTTTAATTGTGCTCATCGCTACAACTTTAGTGTATTTGGTTTATGCGCAATGTGACTCTAGCTTAGTGCAGTATTTGACGCGTGCAGAGGTCCCCGATCTAGCTTGGCTAATTTCTAGCTTAATTATCGCAAATTCTAGTGTGATCATCGTTTGTCAGTTTCCATTACTACATCTGATGCGTAATTGGCGCATTGAAAATAGGCTTTATGCGGGTGGCGTGATATTGATTATTTCACAAGTCATGATGGCCTTGAATGATGTACACAATATTTGGGGATGGATTGCAGCCATGATGGTGTTGAGTCTGAGCGAAGCAATTATGTTTACTAACATCAATGTCTATATTGACAGGTTGGCACCAGATAACCTGAAAGCTAGCTATTTTGGTGCTGCTGGCTTATGTTCATTGGGGTATGCATTAGCGCCCATTTTAGGTGGGCTTATTTTAGATTTTTACTCCGGTATGATGCTGTTTATCATCATGACCTTAGTATCTATCACCGCACTTGGTTTTTATCGCATTGCTGAGCTGAGGCCTAAGACGACGGCTGAAGCGATATAGCTTAGCTAACTCGGTGACCTAAAAAGGGTCACCGTTTGTTTTTATGCTAATTATCCGAATCAAAGGTTAGTTACTTTACTTACCGGCCATTTTTTGCAAGTAACCTAGACGTTGACGCTCGGCAGCCGAGGGCTTATATGGGCGCTTCTCCAGTGCGTCAAAGTAGAAATCAGTGATGTGGTATTCGGTTATTTTGCTATCACCAAACTGCGCAAGCTCTCCCGGCATTGGCGACATTCTCTCAATCACAAATGTCTTTAACGTGAACTGGGATGGGCCGGATTTAGCTGAAAAAGGAGCAAGCACCGACTGATGTGCTTTTAAGTTGAATACCTGTTTCCCTTCGCTTAACTTTTGCTTTTCAACCAAATGACTGATTGGTGTGCCATCGGGAGTAAATAGGTTTGCACGGATACGATAAGTACCACTTTGCTTTACTTCAAGTTGCAATGGAATTATCAAGTCAGCTTGCTCGGGGTAAGGTTCAGCAATGGCGAGCAGTGTGGCGCTGGGCTGGTAATAGCGGATACTTGCTGTTAATGCAACGGCCTTAGCCGAGTTTGGTTTAGCACGCACAACAACATTCAGCTCTTGAGGCCATGTCGTCTCGCCATCGACTGCGCCAAGCCAAATACCATTAGACTCTTTGAGGCGGGTGGTAGATAAGGTTTGCTGCGATGTAGGGTCAAGTATCGTTGCGGTTGCATTAGAAAATTGACTACCAGATAAACTTATCTCGATAGTAGCGGGGTGTACAAAGCGATATTGATTCAGCGACAAAGATACTTGTTCGTTGTTTTCTTCAATTGGCAATTCGATGGCATAGAAATGATTTGGATTGAGCCTATCAAAATCACCTTTGCCAAGGGGCTGTGAATAAGGCGGTAGAGAAATAGTATATTCATAGTGTGCCGCAGCTGATTGCGCAGCTTGTGCCAGTGGTAGCGATTCGATCAGTGATTGTTTTTGTGTTATCGCAGTTTTAGGTGTGACTGGTGGTGTTGTTGGTGGTGTCAAAATAGGTGTGGTGACTTGTGGTGTTGCTGCTAACTCAGTTGAGGGCAGAGCTTCGCGCTGCAAGGCAAAATATCCTGCAGTGATACAGATCACAATAAGAATGGCGCTAATCAACAAAAACTTTTTCATAGCAATACTCGGTTAATATAAGGAACTGCATGGAGCAGTTCCTTGGGTATAGAAATTAGCAAAATAACCGTTAAGTTACAGTGAGTTTAGTATTAACTGTGAAAAACTTTGTGAGTTAGACTCGCTAACATAACGGTAAGTTTTTTTCCAAAACCAGCTACCCGTTGTTTCTTCATAGGTGTTGTAGCTAATCGTTTTATAACCCGCGTTAAACTGAGTACGAGCCGCTGTTACTTTGCCTTGGTATCCAGCATCTGGCAGGTTACCGTGGCTATATTCCGCGCTCATTAGTAGTGGATAGTGATATGGCATAAAGCTAGTTACTGCATCATCTTGGGAGGCTAACTGACCGTTGATAGCAACGCTTGTACTACAACTACCAAAGTCACCTTTTGCTGATGCACCACAAGAAGAGTGCGTTGATACAACACCATCGTCGTTACCTGGTAAGAAGCCTGAAGTTAGGCCGTAATAGTCGCTTGCATCAGCAACAAAGCGTAGGCGAGGCGCATTGTCACTCGGATACTGAGCAACTTGTCGCGCATTATTTACTTTTAAATCCCACATGATACCAAACTCTTCAGGCATGCTGCCCAGCCATGCCTCAACTGCTTGGCGAGTTAGTTCACCTACTACACCACCAGAAGTCGCAGCGTTGATAGCTGTGTCTGCGAGTTCGCTTCCGCCACCCGCGCCTGCAAGGTCAAAAGTAGCAACGATATTAAGTGGTTGAAGGCCCGCATTTTCAAGCCAAGTTGCTTGGTTATCTAAGATATAGCGCGCGACTAAATCACCCGTTGAGTGGGTAACAAAGACACAGCCAGGATTACAAGTGCCATTTTCTGCAAATGCTTTTAGCTTTGGCCAAATATAATCTGTTGCGATTTTGCCTTGCAAACGCTCATAAGAAGGCCAATCAATACGCTCATCAGCGTGGTTTATCCAAAAAGATGACCAGTATTCTTCACCTTCAAGTTCGACATTGGTGCTGTTAGGGCGGTTAAGTTGGTCCGCTTGAAAGCCATGAATTAGAATTGTTTTATATTCTGAGGCCTGTGCGGGAGTTGCAAGTGCAGTGCCTGTTAATAACGCTGAAAGTGCAGCAGTGTATACAAAGTTAGTTTTCATTGTCTAAGTCCTTTAAAGCGCCAAGTGCCACATCTATGGTCGGCCTACAACAAAATTCCCCACTTTGTTTAATCGCAAATAAGGGAAACTATAGGCATCGCACAACTACTTTCACTACTACTGAAACGCATCTTTGTTAGTATATTATGTGGCGTGAGAAGCTATTCCCACGCCGGTCTCAAAAGCTAAAATCACGCCATTTCAGGGTTATTATGGAGATCAGATAGCAAGTTCAAAGTTTTCTCGCTGCGGTTCACAAATGGGTTAGTCTCATCCCATACATAACCCGCAAGCACAGAAGTGATTTGGCTCTTAATTTTTTCAGGCTTGTTGTTTGAGAAAAATAAACGGCGCAAGCGCCCGTCGTACCAGCCTTCAATATAGGTGCGCATGACAGCAATCCCTTTAAGCATATGCGCTTCATATTCTTGCTGCCAATTTGCTTCTTCGCCATTTAACTGCGCAACAATGAGATCAGCAGCGCGTGCGCCTGACTCAATGGCAAACATAACACCGGCTGAAAATACGGGGTCAATAAATTCGCTGGCGTTACCGGTTAGGACAAAGTTTTTACCAAACAGTTGTTTGATACCTTTAGAGTAGCCTTTGATCTCCTTTGGTTCCATACACAGCGCCATTCCCTCCAACATTGCTGATGCATGTTGATCGCGAGCAAGGTAGGTTAAAAAGCGCGCTTTAGCATCGCCTTCTGCACTCTCCAAATACTCAGGGTTACCAACAAAGCCGACTGAAACACGACCGTCAGAGAAAGGTATTAGCCAAACCCATACATCCTCTTCGTGAACCAGAATCGTTACTTTATTGTTTTCAGCCCCAGTTTCTATGCCATCAGCTGGTTTAAATTGCGCGAACAAAGTTGCCCGAGTCGGTGCTGACGAAGGTTCATTTAAGTCAAGTAGATTTGCTAGTACTCGGCCATAGCCGCTTGAGTCAACAACAAATTTGGCTTGGATCTCCTGCTCGTCGCCAGCCTCATTGACTACCTTAATGATAGGTTCTTCTAGATCCATGTTGGCATCGACTACGGAAGTGCCAAATTCGATGGGGGCACCCATTTTTTGCACTTCTTCAGCCAGTACATTGTCAAAGTCATCTCTTGGAACTTGCCATGTCCATGTCCAGCCGTCGGTGTAATTTTTAGAGAAATCGAAAAACTCTTGGAAGTCATCTTGTTTAAAATTAGCACCGATTTTCTTTTGGTAATTGCGTGCGACTAACGCATCCATAAATCCAGCATCTTCTAAATGCTGCATACTTTGTGGTAGAAGACTTTCACCGATAACATAGCGTGGAAAGTGGCTACGTTCAACGATCTTCACGGTTAACCCTGCTTGAATTAGCTTTGCAGCGGTCATTGTCCCAGCAGGTCCAGCGCCGATAATAAGTACATCTACATTTTCCTTAGCCATTTTGTAATTCCTTAATCATATATTGTGAGAAAATGTGGCAATTAATTAATCCTAGAGTGAAGAGGGGAGCTCCCTTTAATGCCTCACTCTAGAAAATCTAATTTAACATTATATTAACGAATAAAATGTTAAAGAGTGTTCATAATTTCTGACATTTTTATTAAGTCTTCCGGTGTTTTTACCCAACTGTTGTGCGACCCTTTCATGGTGAACACTTGAACCTGACTGGGTTGCATTGCTTCTTCGATAAGATTTTGATTCTTATCAAGGTATCGGTTGATTATATGACTGGAAAGTTGCAACTCTAGGCTATCCGACTGAGCCACTTCAACCGCACAACCAGCACTAAATAGCGCCACCTTTGCGGTGCTAGAAAATGCCGGATCATTTTGGTAGTGATAATTAATTCTATCGGGCTCAAGATGACTGAACTCTGGGTGTAGAGCAAAAACTTCATCATGCATCGCGGCATAGTCAAAACAAGGGTCGACGAACACCAAGTGTTCGACTGTGTCCCCCTCACTTTGCAGCAGTTTGGCAACCTCAAGTGCCAGCGTTGCGCCAAAACTCCAACCAAAAATCCGATAAGGACCACTAGGCTTTAGCTTTTTAAGATGAATAGCATACTGCAACGCCAATGTTTGGAACTGATAATAGTCATAGGCGAGCGAGCCCTTTGGTTTTTCCTGTGCGGCATAGATGTTATTGAAGCAATAACAAGGCGCGGAAATCTTGGGAGCAATGGATTGCAAGTAACTCTCAGCACCACCGCCACCCGGAGGGAAGAAAAACCATTCAATAGGAGCATCGGCTTCATTCACCAATACGCCGATCTCAATATCGCTTAGGGTTTTTATGCCTTGGGGATTTGCGGCTGTAATCGAATGTGAAACGACGGCTCGAAGGGCAGCATCGAACTGCTCTATGAATGCGGTGGTTTGCGTCTCATCTAACTGACTTGCAATGCTCACTTGTAGTCGCATTTGACGCACTTCGGCGTTCACGATGAGTGCCATTTCATCCTGATTATTCTTGCTGCTGGCATCGCCTGAGTGTGCATTTAGCATTCGTATGCCCTGATCTTGTGCATCGCTATTGCTATCAAGTTGTCCCAAGTAATTAAAGCTAACTTTAGGTAATTGATTGAAGGAAAATTCCCCACGTCTGACCAATTCGCTGAAACCTAAACCTTTATCTGGAATGGCACGAAGCGTTTCTTTGCTTTGAATAATCAGCGTCGATAAATCCGTGTCATTTTTCAGAGCAACCGGAAACATACTAGTAAACCAGCCTAGTGTTCTTGACGTATCAATATGGTCACTCAGATGTTCTCGGCCGTGGCCTTCTAACGTGAGGTGGCAATAGTTTGTAGCAAAGGTATTGCACCAAGCCCGAGTAAACGCACTCATTAAGAGATCATTGATTTCTGTGTTAAATCCAGCAGGAGCAAGGCGTAGCAATTGCTCAGTAAGCTGAGTATCAAATTGATGCGTAAGACGCTGTTGTGATTTACCGTAAGGTATGTTTTGTTGTGTGCTTAGCACGTTTTGCCAATACGGTATTTGTTGTTCAAAAGGATGCTGGGCCACAAAGTCTGACCATTGGCGATAACTGCTGGTTTTGTCGCTTAAGGTGTCGCCTTGTAGCAAGCGGCCTAAGTCTTCGACCAAAATACGCCACGAAACACCATCAATCACAAGGTGGTGAACGATAAGTACGAGTCTAGTTAGCGGCGTATCATCGCTGAGTAAAACCGGTTGCCACAAAGCACCTGAACCGAGTTCAAAACGGGCGTGTATTTTGCTCAACACCAGTCCAGTTTGCTGCTCATCAAGCCCCAAGGTGTCCAGATGGATAAGCTTTGGTGCTGGGCACGCTTCAATACTTTGATATTGGGATTGCCAAGTCTCGGTTTTGCTAAACTGAGCACGCAACATGTCATGTTGTTGATGCAGCTGCACGAGTGCACGCTCCAAAGTATCTAGCGCGGTATTGTGCGGAAGTGCGAGCATGACCGACTGATTAAAATGCGCTTTATGACGGTAGTGGGAGTTGAGGAACCATTGCTGGATAGGTAATAACTTGATTTCTCCGCTGAGCTCACCTTGTTCAGCCACAATTTCTACCTGTTCATTATTTGCCAAAAATGCACAAAGCGCTTCTAGGGTTGGATACGTAAATATGTCTTTGGTCGACAGCGAATAGCCAGCACGTTTGAGAGCCGACATGAGCTGAATACTCATAATTGAGTCCCCACCGATATGGAAGAAGTTATCTTCCAAGCCAACCTGCTTAATCCCCAAAACAGCACACCAGATTTTAGCGATATGCAGCTCCAGTTCTGTGTTTGGAGCATGGAGGGTCTCAGTTTGGCTAAAATCGGGCTGCGGTAGTGCTCGGGCATCAATCTTGCCATTAACCGTAACGGGTAGGGCGTCTAATGTGACGTAGGCACTTGGCAGCATATAACTCGGCAGCATGTGAGAGAGTGTTTGCTTAAGCTTTGCCTCATCCAGTGACTCAGTATTTGCCATGACCAAATAGGCCACGATACGTTTAATCCCATCTTGTTCATTCACGTTTACAAACGCAGTATGAATTTGCGGTTGTTGCTTAATTGCAGTTTCAATCTCGCCAAGTTCGATGCGGTAACCACGAATTTTCACCTGGAAATCATTACGACCAACATACTCTAATAAGCCATCTTCACGCCATTTAACCAAATCTCCTGTTTTATACATTTTGTTCCAACCGCTTGCGAGATACCTATCCGATGCGAATGGATTAACTAAGAATGCTTGTTCGGTTAAATCTGACCGGTGTAAATAGCGTCTTGCCATACCCGCGCCGCCAATATAAAGCTCTCCTGCCACGCCCGGTGGAAGTATTTTGCCGGCAGGCGACAACACGTAGGCAGATTTATTGGCAATGGCACGGCCAATAGGTGCTCCGTGATTTACAGTGTTGAGTAAGCAGCAAGTAGCATAAACGGTGGTCTCTGTTGGGCCATAGGCGTGGTAAAGCATCAGCTCTGGCGCTTGATGCTTTACTCGCTCAACCATAGCTAAGTCGACTGCCTCTCCACCAAAATTAATCTGTTTAAGTCCGGCGTGTAAGAAGAAGTCTTCGTTAGCTAAACGATTAAATAGCGCAGTGGTTACAAAACACGTATCAATCTGCTGTGCTTGGCAGTATTCAATCAGTCGTTCTGGATCAAGTTGAGTCTGTTTATCTATCAGGTGTAGTGCTGCGCCATTACTGAGTGTGACAAAGCAGTCAAAAATAAACGCGTCGAAGCTAATACTCGATAAGCTAAGGACTTTGCTCAGTTGTGTGGGATCGATAAAGTGGTCGTCAGTGGCATAGTTTAATAGTGCCTCATGGTTGATTTCTACGCCTTTAGGGTTACCTGTGGTACCAGAGGTATAGATAATATAAGCCAAATCAGACGGGCTCACCGATACCGCTTGGTCTAAGCTTGTTTCCTCCATTGGTGCATCGCTGAGTACATGTGTCAGTGAGGCAAGTGTTGTACTCGCAACTCTATCCATTAATCCCGATTGGGTGACCACGATTTTCGCACCACAGTCCTTGGCAATATATTCAATCCTTGAGTCAGGAAATTCCGGTGATACAGGAACATAACCACCGCCTGCTTTAAGAATAGCGAGGATCGCAACGATAGAGTCCAACTGTTTTTCATGCAGCAACAAGACTGGAAAATCACCTTGATACTCGTCGCCATAAATCTCAGCCTTAATCACCAATAATTGCTGGGCAAGCTGGCAAGCCTGGCGGTTGAGTGCTTGATAGCTTAGTGCTTCATCTTGCCAGAACACAGCGGCTGCATCCGGGAATACAGCGACTCTTTCACTAAATAAGTCGTTGAAGTTCTCGAAGCCACATGACTCGCGCTCGGTTTTATTCCACTCGTTGAGAATACGGGCCTTTTCCACTGTATTGGCAATTTCAATGTGTTGATGCGGTAAGTGAGTATTGTCAGCGACTTGCTTAAGGATAAGTAGCAGTTGAGATTGCAGTTGTACGGCACGTGCTGGCGAAAGCAAACTGGCGTCGTACATCAGCTCAAGTTGCAGCTCTCCTTGCTCCTTTGCTATCAATGCAAGTGGGTATTCAACTTGCTCTGGTGCGGCGTCAAACTGCCAACGAGCTTGTTGTGCCTCTGCTTGTTCATTTTCAAGGCTTGGGTAGTTTTCGAAAACAACTAGGCTTTGGAATAGCCGATTACCGCCTTGTTGCAGTGACGCAAGTGACACATTCGCATGGCTATTTAAGTCCAAAATGGCAGTTTGGATCTTCTCGAGTTGTTGCGCGATGGTAGCATCTGTAGGCCAATCAAGATAAAGCGGTAGCGTATTGATGTAAGCTCCAACACTTTGCTCTATGCCGTCAATTGGTAAGTCACGACCTGCGATAGTTGTACCTACTAAAGTAAATTCGTCGCGAGTATAGATTTGGATAAGCTTATGCCAGGCAAATTGTACCGCAGCATTGAGCGTGACAGAATGTTGCTGACATGCTTGCTGCAACTTACTTAACATCTCGTTTGGTAGGGAAAAATGCAGCGCCTGCGGGTCATGATTATGACGGAGCGTTTCTAAATCTGTTGAGTGACTAAACAGGGTGTTAAGATCGTTTGCTTGTGATAAATCAGCGACATGATATTGCCAAAATGCTTTGGTGGCGGCCTGATTATCTCTTAGGTAAGCATGGGCATCTAAATAGGCGTTATCCACCTGTAAAACAGGTTCTCGACCTTGTAGTAATTGCGTATAGTTCTGGTGAACGGTCTGCATAACTAACGGGCCACTCCAGCCATCACAAATGCTGTGATGCTCTGTTTTTATTAGGTGATAATGCGCTTCACCGCGTTTTACCAAATGCAGTGTAAATAACCCCGGTCTTGCAAAATTAAAGGGCTGATTTAGCACTTGGTTTGCAAGCTTTTCTATGTGTGCTTGTTGTTCTGCTTTTGAGTATTGACTGATATCAATCACGCTAAAGTTATCTTCATCAACACAGGTGTGATCCACGATAAGTTGCAACATGGTTTCTTCAACATCAAAAGCGCAGCGCAGCGCTGGATATTGCAGCGAGGTTAGTTGCCACGCACGACAGTAAAGCGCAGTGTCAATTTTATCGAAATACTGCATCTGTGACTGCACGCGATAGGCGGTATCTTCTGGACTATTAAGCTGGTGGAAGATAAAACCTTGCTGCAAGTTTGTTGCGGGATAAACCGCGGCTAGGTCGTAACGTGTGCGCAGTGCATCTAAGTGGGCGAAGCTGACGCCTGTCAGGTTATAGTCGCTCGGCGTTTGTTTGGCGCCAAGCGCTTTGGTATACAATGCCGTGTCCAGCACCGCTTGTAGACTGGCAGTGAACTGACTTTGGAATAGGGCAAATTCGGTTTCAGACAACGCCGTGGTGCAATTTAAGACAAGCTGACCATGAATAATTGCCGCGTTGATATCAAGAACGTAATGACCGTTATTTTCGCTTGCGACTGGTTGACCTGTAATAGCTTCAGTTAAGTAGAAATCACCATTGGGTTGCTGCGTTTTTGTGCCACCGATTTGGCCTAAATAGTTGAATGCAACGGTTGGTAAAGTCCCCGTCACCTGTTTGGAAAAATAGAATTGACCAAAACCAACGCCATTGTCTGGCAATTTACGCAGCTGCTCTTTGGCATTGACTATAGCGCTTTCGAGACTAGAACCCGCATGGAGTGCTAGTGGATATAATGACGTAAACCAGCCTACGGTGCGTGAATGATCTATATCTTCGGCGATGTGTTCACGACCATGTCCTTCAAGCGCAATAACCTGATCATTACTACCAGTGATATGAGCTAGAGTTAGGGACAGTGCGGCGACGACAAGGTCTCGAGGCTCTGTGTGGTAGCCTTGATTAGCGTCAAACAGCAGCGTTTGTGTAAATGCAGAGTCAAGTTTAATTACTTGGTTTCTCGGTGTACTATTCGCTGTTAAGTGTGTTTGACAAGTATCAAGTACTTCTTGCCAGTAATCGATTTGTTCGGCTTGAACATGTGCATATTGGGCTAAGGTCTCAACCCATTGACGATAGCTTGAGGTTTTTTGCGCCAATTTTTTGCCTTGATAAAGGCTATTTAAATCCTCAATTAGGATCCGCCAAGAGACAAAGTCAATGATCAGGTGGTGGAAGGCCAGTACCAATACATCTTGGCTTTGGCGTTTGACACGAATTGGCTGCCATAAAGGGCCTGAATTTAACGCAAACTGTGACTGCAAGCGAGTTAATTGCTTGGCAAGCTCGTCGTCACTAAGTGTGTCTGCATCAAGTTTAACTAGAGGTGCCATGGTATTATTTTGTTGGTACTGCTGGGTAATGTGCGCCGTCTTTTGATTGAAAACAAGGCGTAGCACATCATGTTGCTCAGCAAGCTCGGACAATAGCTCAACTAATCTCTCATCACTGATTGCGCTTGGCATTACAGTGGCAAAAGTTTGGGCAAAGTGTGCGGGGTTAGCAAACTGATTTGCGAAGAACCACTGCTGGATAGGCAGTAGATCGAACTCGCCTTCAAGCTGGCCTTGTTCGGTTTTTATCGTAACCTTCTTGTCGCCATTCGCACTGATAAGCTTTGCCAGCCGCGCGGGAGTTGGGGCGGCAAATATTTCTTTAACTTGTACCGTTAATCCTGCTTCTCTTAAGCGTGAAACCAGCTGAATACTGACAATTGAATCGCCGCCGATTTGGAAGAAATTATCCTCAATCCCCACTTGCTCAAGGCCAAGTACCTGTTGCCAAATCTCACAAAGTTGGGTCTCTAAGGCATTGCGCGGTGCCACATAGAG
>NZ_JAKRFW010000028.1:0-64737 GCF_022347905.1 Pseudoalteromonas sp. Of11M-6
AGAGGCCGAGGTAGCACCTCATCAAGAGCCCGGATATAAGCACGCAATCACACCAATAATGCTAAAAATGGCTTGTACAATTGGAGGAGTCCATATAAGACGGTTTACCCGCCGATTTGTGAATTCATAATATTCTGTGGGAAAGTATTTATTGATCCCAAATTACCATTACTTTTTAATGTACTGTCCCGGTGGTTTGCCAAAGACTTTTTTAAACGCATTGCTAAATGCGGCGGTAGATTCAAAACCCAAATATTCAGCTGCTTGTTGCTGAGAGTACCCATCTTTCAGCAGCTCAATTGCTTTGATAGCTCTTAATTTCTGGCGCCAATCACTGAAGCCCATCATAAAACATTTGTGGAATAAGCGGTTGAGTGTGCGAGTTGATGCGCCGACTTGATCACTCCAGGCCTCCAAGCTTATTTTGCATCCTGGATTTGTATGTAGCTCGGTCACAATGGGTAAGATCCGAGCATCCTGTGCACTTGGAATAAAAAAGTGGCACGTTGTAGCTGATGTTAATCTATCAATAAAGACCGTAATAAATCGCTCTGTTTTTTCATCTAAGTGGTACTCTTCCTGCCAAGTACAGATCTCCAGTATAAATTGCTTCAGTAGTTCATCTACCGCAATTAGCTTCGCTTTATTCCCTAGCAACTCGGTGTATTTATTGTCGATATAGACACTACGAAAATCTCCACCGTAGCGACAATACGTCTCATGCGGAAGGCCCGGAGGTAGCCACAAAGCTTGGTCGGGAGGGATCACGAAAGTGCCTTCAGGAGTTACAATTGTGATGACTCCATTGCTTGTATATGCGAGCTGCCCCCACTCATGTTGGTGCCGTTGAACATGCTCCCACTCCGCTTTTTTTACCGCTCTTGGCAGGATTGGCCGGCCAAGGGTTGGCTTTAAGAAGCGCTTATATTTGGGCTGAATACGCCAAGGAGAAGTTGTCTGTTTTGATAAAGAACTTGGCATAATTATGTATATCAGAAATTAACGTGTGGCCATATTATAGCCATAACTTTTTAATAGTTGTGCTTTATGTGGAGATAATCATGAAGAATGCTTCTCAAGGATGGCAAAGTCCTTTTAATTTCTTAGTGCTCGCTACCGTAGTTATGGCCGTTACATTCGCAGGCTGGATGGCCATGCTCAATAACTTTGCGATTGAAGCCGCAAACTTCAATGGCGCTAATATGGGAATGTTGCAATCCCTGCGTGAGATCCCCGGGTTTTTAGCGTTTACAGCGGTATTTGTTTTATTGGTGTTAAAGGAGCAAACCTTCGCACTGATCAGCTTGTGTTTGCTGTCGCTTGGCGTCGCCATTACCGGCTTGTTGCCTACTATTTATGGTTTGTATGCAACTACAGTGTTAATGTCGATAGGTTTTCACTATTTCGAGACGCTGAATCAATCTCTCAGTTTACAATGGTTCAATAAAGATGAGGCACCGGCCAAACTAGGTATCTTGCTCTCTATTAAATCCATCGCTTCTCTGATCACCTATGCGGTAATATGGCTGGGTTTTAGCTACTTCTCCGCAGACTATCAGTGGATGTATCTGCTTATTGGAGGGGTTGGCTTTATCATTGCGCTATTTATGTTTATCGGCTTTCCAACCTTTGAAATGCATACTACGCAGCATAAAAAGCTCATTTTGAGAAAAGAGTACAGCCTATATTACGCCTTGATTTTCTTCTCGGGTGCGAGACGACAAATATTTATGGTGTTTGCGGGTTTCTTAATGGTGGAAAAATTTGGTTTTGATGTTGCACAGATCACCGCGCTTTATATATTGAATCATTTGATAAACATATTTATCGCCCCCAAAATTGGTCAAATGATTGGGCATATTGGTGAGCGTAAAACACTGACAATCGAATATGTGGGACTCATTTTTGTATTTATTGGTTATGCATTGGTAGAGTCAGCAAGCTTTGCAGCAGCGCTTTATGTCATCGACCATCTGTTTTTTGCGATGGCCATTGCACTCAAAACTTATTTTCAAAAAATTGCTCGGCCAGAAGATATCGCAGCAACAGCTGGGGTTAGCTTTACTATTAACCATATTGCAGCAGTAGTGATCCCAGCAAGCTTTGGCTTAGTATGGTTATACGATCAATCCTTAGTGTTTTACTTTGGTGCTGCACTTGCGGTGTGCTCATTGGTGTTGAGTCAATTTGTGAATACAGCCAATGTGCAGGAAAAGCTGGCTAAATCCGTGTGATGCTCCAGCATCACACGAATAGTGACATTGCAGTTTAGATACTGCGACCACACCAAACAACACGCCCTGCAATGCCGTGACTGTCGGCATTATCAGCGGTGATCTCCCAGCTCGGGTAATCAGGGTTATCACTGATCACTTTGAGCTGAGAGTGCTTTTGTTGCACTCGCTTAGCCATGAGACCCTCTTCTGTTTGAATGATATAAACCGCATCTTTACTGGGTTGATTCTGTGAAAGGTCAACGAGTACCATGTCGCCGTCTAGCAACGTGGGCTGCATACTATCACCACGGATAGAGACAAAGGCGAGCTTCTCTGAATACACGCCAAGATGGGAGTTTAGCCAACGACGGTTGAGTGCAAACTGCTCGGTAACTTCTTCATGACCAATTACACTGCCCATACCTGCACTGGCCTCAATATCAAGTTTAGGTATGAGGGTAAGTTCATCTTTAAGCTGACCTTGTGGTTTATCTAAGGGTTGTTCACCGGTGAGTAACCAGTTCAGATCAACGGCAAATAGGCTATAAAGGTGCTCAAGATATATCATTGAAGGGCGACTTAAGCCGCGACAAATACGGTAAATATGGGAAGGGGATTTACCTGTTAACTGGGCAAATTGGCGCTTATTGCCGCCTGCAAATTGCTCGACTAAGGTTACAAATCGTCTTGAAAATGCCGTACTCATCTCTTAATTATTCTCTTTATAGCGCCTAAACCCGCAAGCATACTGAGCTACGCCTTATCTGTACAGTCTCGCTGCACTAGTTGGACATTTTATAAACGAGTATAATCAAGGACGAATAATGGCCTAAACAGAGGGGTTATTTCATTAGACTAAGGTCGTAGTGAGTTGGGTTGTACGAAATTTGTCCATGCTGGTAGGCTAGAATCGCAAGTTAACATTTATTTAAACTCGGCACGACTTGCTTTAGCCGACATACAACATGGAAAAAGGTAATGAAATATACAAATTTATTAATTGCACTTCCGCTCTTGGGCGCGATGGAAGTTGCACTGGCGGTTGACTGTAGCAACTTAACACAATGGCAATCACAGCAGGTATATACAGGTGGTGATGCTGTCACCTATCAGTCAGCTAAATACACCGCGAAATGGTGGACACAAAACCAAAACCCAGCGCAAAATTCTAATACTTATGATGTCTGGCAAGCAAACGGCAGTTGTGATCCTGTAACGCCATTGCCCCAGGTTTCGGTCACCTCTCCAAGCAGTAACGCACGAGTGTTAGTGGGTTCATCAGTTAGCCTAGCGGCGGCAGTAAGCCATCCGCAAGACACGGCAATCGACAGTGTTGAATTCTATCTCGATGGCACGCTTGTCGCCTCTGACAACAGTGCACCTTATGAGGTGATGTGGCAAGCGCAGGGACTAGGTAATCGCGCATTAACTGTCTATGCAACTGATGTGTCTGGGGCACGAGGAGAATCGAGTGCGGTGAACTTCAGTGTCGTGTCTGACGAGGTTCCTCCTGGCGATCCTAATTTTAAAATTGTCGGCTATTTCCCAAGTTGGCAGGGAGCCGTGAGTGATATTCAGTTTGATAAACTCACCCATATCAATTACTCATTTTTACTACCCAATGCAGATGGTACACTGAGACCGCTTGAAAATTTAAGCAAAATGACAGCGCTAGTAAATTCGGCTCACGCCAACAATGTAAAAGTGGGGATCGCCATTGGTGGCTGGAACGGGGGCGACGATAGTGCATTTGAGACATTCGCTAGTTCACAGCAAGGCAGAGCCCGTTTCGTGCAAGAGGTCATTGCGTTTGTAGAGCAGCATAATCTAGATGGCGTTGATATGGATTGGGAATATCCAGATCCCGGTGCTTCGGCAAATAACTATGCATTACTGATGAAGGAATTAAGCGTTGAGTTACGCGCCAGAGGTAAATTCTTGACGGCAGCTGTGGTGGCGCTTGGCTACACCGGTGGTGGCGTGTTGGAATCTGTATTCCAAGATATCGACTTTTTAAATTTGATGGCGTACGACGCGAACAATACTGATCATGCTTCTATGCAATACGCCAAAGACTCAATAGCTTACTGGCAAGGTCGTGGGCTCAGTAAAGAAAAAACCGTATTAGGTGTACCATTTTATGCAAGACCCACTTGGAAAGCGTATCGCACCTTACTACAAGAGAACCCTGCTAATGCCTGTCGCGATAGTGATGGTAGTAGTCACTACAATGGTATCCCTACGATCCGCGCAAAAACGCAGTACGCTAAGCTCAATGCCGGTGGCATTATGAATTGGGAGCTATCCCATGACAGTAATGGCCCTGCGTCGCTATTAACAGCGAAATGGGAAGTTGCTAATGGTGTAACACCAAGCTATCAATGTCAGTAAATTATTACTTATAACTCAGCTCGGCGGCGAGTGAGAGCTGGCCGTTGAGCATATAGAGAGTTCGACTGAGAAATAGGCTAACTACATATTTTTATAATATCTAGCCTATATATGGTGGGAAATGCTTATAAACAGCGCTCCATTACGCTGCAGGTAACAGCCGGTGAACTTGGACGTTGACACCAGTAATCGTTATTAGTCGTTTCACACATAACGCCGGTTTCTGGTCCTCTACCACCAGCTGCTTGCGGTGTTAGTTTTACGGCAAGTTGACTTTGTTGATAGTCTAATTGTTTTAGTTTTTTCTTTGCTAGGGTAAGTTTCATATTATTTTCCTTTGAAATAAGAATGTCTTAATAGACTATTTTACCCTACTGCATAGTTTATTAAATGTACAGATCAAAGCGGTGACTACCCAGCTTTTGAGTAGTCACCTTATGTTTAAAGCGCTTTAAAACGAATAGCAACACCGCCGCCAGCAGCCAGTTTTAATGTCAGCTTGTCGGCACTTGTTACCTTTTTACGGTAAATATTCATTTCATACGGGTTTTGTTTCCATTCGGCTTTCTCACCGTCCGCGTAGATTTGCGCTTCAAAGGTTTTACCTGACTCAAGGAAATCTAAAGTAATAGGAATTTCTCTTGCTTCCTCGTCAGTTACTGCGCCCAAGAACCAATCGTTACCACTATATTGTTTATGCTTGCGCTCCTTTCTGGCAAAGACAACATAATCACCCACTTCTCCTGCAAGTGCGATACTGTGTTCCCAGTCGGTGGGTACGTCTTTAATAAACTGAAAAGCATCTGGCTTAGCGAGATAATTTTCTGGCAAATCGGCCGCCATTTGAATTGGACTATAAAGCACAACATAAAGCGCTAATTGCTTGGCGAGGGTGGTTTGTGGGCGGTTGGTTTTATCGCCAAGGCCGTTGAAGCCCATGTCAAAAATACCCGGAGTAAAGTCCATTGGGCCTGCTAACATGCGGGTAAAGGCAAGCATTGGCACATGCTCTGGTGGGTTTGGTGGCGTGCCCCAAGCGTTGAACTCTTGCCCTCTTGCCCCTTCTCTCGCAATCCAGTTTGGATAGGTACGACGCAGGCCGGTATCTTTGATTGGTTCATGCGTGTTAATACTGATATTGTGTTTAGCCGCGAGTTTGACGTTGTCTAAGTACTCATTTGCCATAAATTGACCGTCGTGCCATTCGAATCTGGCATTGCCCTTGGCATCAATGCGTTTAATGTTGCCGCCATCGGCTACGTAACCAGTTTTAACTTGGCGAACGCCTGCTTTTTCGTAGAGTGCGAAAGCCGCCTCCATTTGATTGCGATAGTTGCTGACGTTACCAGACGTCTCGTGATGACCTATTAAGCGTGCACCTACTTTTTCTCCGTGCTTGGCTATTTCATCAATATTAAAGTCAGCATAGGCCTCGGTAAAGCTAAAGACATCACCGTTGAAGAACCAGTCGCCATCCCAGCCTATGTTCCACCCTTCAACCAACACGCCATCAAAGCCATGGTCAGCGGCAAAGCTCAAATATTCTTTGGTACGCGCCGTAGTCGCTCCATGTTTATCGCCGCTGCCCCAGGTATTTTTGTTGATGTGCATGCCCCACCAAATGCCGATGTATTTACCTGGCTCAACCCAAGATACATCACCGAGTTTATTTGGTTCGTTGAGGTTTAAAATAAGGTGAGAGTTCAATAAGTCGGTGGCTTCATCGCCTATTTGCAGGGTGCGCCAAGGTGTATTGAACTTACCATTGGTTTTTACTGCAACGCCATCTGACCAAGGTGTTAGATCAGCAACAAATGTTCCTGGGCGACGCTGGTTTAAGGTCATGCCCGCATAGTCAATTAGGGCCGCTTCATGGACACTGATATGAACCCCGTCTTGATTCTTTAAGGTAAACGGGGTGTGCACATGTGAGGCATCGTGCAGTGGTGTGGTGTTGTATACATATTCATAGCGATTCCAGCCACGAGCAGGGATCCACCACGCGGTACTTTTATCACTTTGTGCAAAGGCGAACTCGGTCAATTCTCTGGTGATATTAAGCGCTTGATTTTGAGCAACCTCATAGCGAAAGCCGACACCGTCATCAAATACTTTTACACGCACAGTATATTGCGGCGACTTGTCTGCCTGCTTAGCAAAGGTGACAGCAAGCTCATTGTGCTTATCTTGGATCACTCGGGCTTCGCCCCAAGGCTGTTGCCAACTGCTATCGACGCTATTACGCTGATGTGTGGTGATACTTAAGCCATCGCGCATCGATGCAGCTGTTGCGAAATCAAAACCAAGTTTAGACGGTTGAATAATGGTTTTGTTGTTAAAGCTGACTTGGTAGGTCGGCTGGCTATTATCATCACTCAAGGTAAAAGTGATTTTGCCATCTGGCGAACTCACAGCTAAAGATGCGGCAAAGCTCGTAGTCGTAAACAAGCTTAATCCGATCAGGGAAAGTGACATGGGGCGCATAGTTTTTCCTTCTTGTTGTCGGCACGAAAATTCGTGTTCTTTTGCACATAAGCTAAGCTTACTGTTGTATGCTAACGTTCACGTAAAAGTTGCATACGTATTCATGCTGTAAATGCGATGAATGTAATAATTATTCCGCTCGGTCTAGTGTAGACAAGCTAAGAAAAATAATAAGGATAGGTTGAACTGCTTATGCTAAACCTAACAATTTTTGGGCGTATTGCTGTTGTGATGGCAATGCTACAAGCCGGTCTAGTCAATGCCCTTGAAGTGCAAATAGTCGATGCTGATAAACAGCCGCTCGCGAATGCCGCGGTGTGGTTGCAAGGAGATAGCTTTGATAACAAAAGAACGATGCTAGATTATAAAATGGAGCAAAAGGACAAAGCGTTTGTGCCACATATTTTGATGGTGCAAGCAGGCACCCAAGTCTCGTTTCCAAATTTAGATCCCATTCTCCATCACGTCTATTCGTTCTCTGCTGCAAAGCCATTCGAGCTTAAGCTGTATCGCGATGACCCGAAACAAGTATTATTTGATCAAACCGGTGTGGTTGAGCTTGGCTGCAATATTCACGATTGGATGCTGGGTTATATCGTGGTTGTAGATAGCCCATTATTTGCGGTAACGGATAGCAGCGGCAAAGTATCAATCGACCTAGGTGCTCAGCAAGCCAGCGCACTAAAGCTGAATGTATGGCATGAAAGATTCGAAAATATAGACAAAATAGAACAGCATCCGCTCTCCATCGTGAATAACACTCAAGCAATTACCTATCAAATTAAGCAAACACTGGTTGCTCCACTTCAGGATTTCTCCGATGGCTTCGATGATTACTAAGCTAAGCGCCGCTTTGGCATTATTCGCCATAGGGCAAGCAGGTGCCGTTGAGATTTCTGGACAAGGGCAACTGCAAACGACCTGGCAGCATGATGATAATCGTAAAGCTTGGTATCAACCTGGATGGGGCGTTACGCGTTTTGGGAAAGGGGAGCCAGATATTACGCTTAGTCGAGGCGCTATTGATTGGCGTGTAGATTTTGCTAGCGCTTGGTCTTTGCACGGGGTAACACAGTATGTGCCAGACCCAGATGACAAGCTCGGCTTTACAGAACTGTATTTGCAGTATCGAACACTGCCTAAAAATGGTCGCCGCTTTATTGTTCGAGCGGGCGGCTTTTATCCGAAGTTTTCTATTGAGAACCCAGATATTGGCTGGTCATCACCCTATACATACCAGTATTCGGCTATCAACGCTTGGATAGGTGAGGAAGTGCGAGTATTTGGAGGTGAAGTCGCGATTGAGCAGCCGCAGACGCGTCGTAGCCGCGGTCAGGGATTCAAAGGTGTGTTTGGTGTTTTTAAGGGTAATGATCCGGCTGGCACTTTACTCGCATGGCGAGGCTTTACCGTGCATGATAGGCAGTCGGTGTTTAACGAAAGTCTCCCCTTTGCTGCGGTAGAGTCGTTGAACACACCGCAGCTACAACATCAAGCACAGCATGTTGAACCGTTTTCGGAAGTAGATGGCCGATTTGGTTATTATGTTGGGTATCATCGCGACTTTTCAAACCGTAGTGAGATCAATGTCTATTGGTACGATAATAATGGCGATCCAAGTAAGATCAACTACCAAACTGGGCAGTATGCGTGGGATACTAAATTTATTAGTGCAGCTTGGCGTTACAAGTTAACCCCGCAGACGCATATACTCGTACAAGGCATGCTGGGTAATACCGCCATGGGTGTCAATCGCGGCGTCGATAATGACTTTAATAGTTGGTTTTTGCTACTCACACATCAGCGCGATGAGTGGCGCTTTTCCTTACGGGGGGAGCAGTTCAAAGTCATCGATAACGATGATTGGCAGTTTGACCCAAACCAAAGTGATGGCCATGCACTAACCGCTACAGTGAAGTATCAAATTAATAGCAATTGGCTGGTAGGCGGTGAGTTTTTGAGGCTGACAACCACAGTTGCAAACCGCGAGGCCTTTAACGGAAAGCCCAAGCAAAGCGATAATGTGTGGCGACTCAGCGCGGAGTATCGTTTTAATTTATAACAATAAGCGTGACGCTCAAGGTGTCACGCTTATTCATGCCATACGATGCGCTAATCCAGCAGACGATTAATGCCGTTTAATGCTGCAACGCGATAGGCTTCGGCCATTGTTGGATAGTTAAAGGTAGTATTGATAAAGTACTCGATATTATTACCCGTTCCTTTTTGTTCCATAATGGCTTGGCCGATATGGATGATCTCGGATGCACGTTCACCAAAGCAGTGAATACCTAATATCTCTTTGGTTTCTGCATGGAACAAAATTTTCAAGCTACCGACTTCAGTGCCTGTGATCTGTGCACGAGCCAAATGTTTAAACTGGGCACGGCCCACCTCATAGGGAATGCGCGCAGCGGTGAGTTCTTGCTCTGTTTTACCAACAGAGCTCATTTCTGGAATGGTGTAAATGCCGGTTGGGATATCGGTGATCAAACGATCATCACAGGCACCATGCACAATCGCATTGGCCGCAATACGCCCTTGATCGAACGCCGCACTGGCTAGGCTGGGATAGCCAATCACATCTCCTACTGCGAAAATGTTGTCCACTTCAGTTTGATAGTGTTCGTTGACTTTAAGCTGGCCACGGCTATCAGCCTTTAGGCCTACGCTTGCAAGGTTGAGTGTTTCGGTATTACCGGAGCGGCCATTGGCCCATAAAATACAGTCAGCACGTACTTTCTTGCCAGACTGTAGATGCACAATAACCCCTTTGTCATGGGTCTCTACCTTCGCAAACTCTTCGTTATGGCGAATAACAATACCATTATTCCAAAAATGGTAACTGAGTGCGTCAGAGATCTCGGCATCCATAAAGGCCAATAAGCGGTCGCGGGTGTTGATGAGGTCTACCTTTGCGCCAAGTCCTTTAAAGATTGAGGCATATTCACAGCCTATGACCCCCGCGCCGTATATCAATACGCGCTGAGGATTATGCTCAAGGCTTAAAATAGTGTCGCTGTCGTAGACGCGAGGGTGGTTAAAATCAACGCCTGGTGGGCGGTATGGGCGCGAGCCTGTGGCTATTACAATGGTTTTGGCGGTGAGTAGCTCTTGTGAACCATCTTGATGAATGACTTGTACCGTATTTGCGTCAACAAAGCTGGCATCGCCTTGGAATAAGTGAATGCGGTTACGACCATAAAAGCTAGAACGCAATGTTGACTGTTTTGAGATCACATCACTGGCATGGTGCAAAATATCTTGAAAGGTATGGCGCTGCGGGCGCTCAGTAAAACGATAAAGTGGATTCGCTTTATACTCAATTAAACGACTGACAGAATGGCGAAGCGCTTTTGAGGGAATGGTGCCCCAGTGAACGCAGCCACCGCCAACTGCATGCTGGCGTTCGATAACCGCGACTTTCTTACCACTTTTAGAGAGGTTCATGGCGGCGCCTTCACCGCCAGGTCCGGTGCCTATAATAATGGCATCGTATTGATAGGATTGTGGAACAGTTTCGGTTTTTTCTGCAGCTTTTTTGCTCACGGCCTCACCCCTTTAGTTATTGAGGCCGCTGAACGTTATGCCGTTTTCAGTAGCCTCGAATTTAGTGCAATCCAAGCTTGTTTTTGGCTTTCCCAAGCTTGTTCTAGCTCTTTATATTGTTGCATCAGTGCGGAATGTTCGCACTGTGCAAGTACTGCTTCTTTCTTCGCCTCGAGTACCTGTTTTTGCACAGTACAGTAGTTTTGAAGCTTTTTAAGAAGTAAATCATACTCTTGTTGTAACAATGTAAGCTTATCTTGCGCCAAAGGCAATTTTGCGAGACTGACTTTAGTCTTATTCAACAAGGTCTCCGCCTTAGCTTTTTCAATGCGTTCAACCGGAGTGCGTTTTAGCTTACTAGCAAGGCCCAGTGCTGCAAAAGTACGGATCAGCCATTTAGTTGGGTCATAGTGATACCAGTGAATGCCATTACGGTAGTCGCTGGCAAAAATATGATGAAAGTTATGGTAGCCTTCACCGTAAGTGAATAGGGCTAGCAAACCATTGTCTCGCGCGGTATTTTTTTCGGTGTAAGGACGACTACCCCAAATGTGCGCCAGTGAATTGATAAAGAAGGTAAAGTGTTGACTGAGTACGAGTCTGAGTACGCCCGCAAGTAACAACATGCCAAACACATTTCCGAGTAATAAACCTAGCACTAACGGGATGCCGATATTCGTAAGTAACACCAATTTCATATAGTGCTTGTGTTGCCACATCACGATAGGGTTACGTTGTAAGTCTCTGGCGTTATTATAATCACCGTAAGTCTCGCCTTGATAATCTCTCAGCATCCAACCGATATGGCTATACCAGAAGCCTCGTGTTGCGGCGTACGGATCTTTTACTGGGTCGTCGACTTGGCCGTGGTGTACACGGTGATCGCTACTCCAATGTAATATACTGTTTTGTAACGCGAATGCGCCACCCAACGCAAAAATAACTTGAATCACAGGATGGGCGTCATAGGCTTTATGCGCCCATAAACGGTGATACCCTGCGGTGATCGACAGACCGGCGTAAAACATACAGGCAACAAAAGCTACCCAGTGGCTGGTGGTATAGCCGTATTCAAAGCCATACCAAGGCACCAAAGTGATCGCAGCTAAAAACGATAAGCTAAAGAACAGCACATTGGTCCATAAAATGGGTGGTTTTTTCATCAATTAATCTCAAAATCTAATTTCAGCGTACAACTGTACGCTAAAATAGTATTTCATTCTTGCTGCGTCAAGGTTTAGACTGCGGTTTATTGTTCTTATTTTTCGAAGCGAATTGGGGAAAGTCCATGGCTGGTGTACGCGCCCAACAAAAACAGAAGACCCGTCAAGCGCTTATCGAAGCGGCATTTAATCAACTAAGTGCTGAGCATAGTTTCTCGAATTTAAGCCTGCGTGAAGTCGCACGAGAGGCGGGTATCGCACCCACTTCGTTTTATCGTCATTTTAAGGATATGAACGAGCTCGGGCTGACTATGGTAGATGAAGCGGGTTTAACCTTGCGACAATTAATGCGCCAAGCAAGACGTCGCATCGCTAAAGGTGGTAGCGTGATTAATACTTCTGTGCACACCTTCATGGAATTTATTGAGCAGTCGAGCAACCAGTTTCGTTTATTACTGCGTGAACGTTCGGGTACGTCGCCTGCGTTTCGTGCCGCCGTTGCTAGAGAAATCAAACATTTTATCTTAGAGCTTGCTCATTACCTTGAAACAGAAACGGGAGTAGATACCCATCACGCCCACATGCAGGCTGAAGCAATGGTCACCTTAGTATTTAGCTCTGGTGCTGAGGCTTTGGATCAAGACCCCCCTCAACGCGCTGAACTGACCGAGCGTTTGAAGTGGCAGTTGCGGTATATCGCAAAAGGTGCCTCTGGTTATGCAAAACATCCAGAACCAATAAAAAAATAGCCTAAATTGGCTATTTTTTTATTGGTAATTAAAATTCAAAATAACCCTGCTCACTTCATATCCTATCTGTGTTCACTTCTGATCTTGAAATATATTTTCTAAAACTGGCGTTATTGTGATTTAAGTTTCCAATAAGTCGAGGTTTGAACTCTATTTTTGGGATAATTTATGCTTGATTGTCGCTTTTAAAGCATGTTAAAACATAACCAATTCATCAACAGGAACACTTAGCTCAATGAAAATGACTGCGCGTATTTCACTCTTTCTTAACCTCCTACTGGTAAACCAGAGGGATGGGGTGTAATTGCGCGAATTGAGCGACATTTACTGTAGACACCCCGCACTTGCGGGGTTTTTTTTGGCTGAGGATAAGGGTATGCAAGATAAAGTCTGGATTTTCGATACAACATTAAGGGACGGTGAGCAGGCGTTAAAAGCCAGCTTAACAGAAGAAGATAAAATACAACTGGCGCATACCATTAGTCGTCTCAATGTGGATGTCATGGAAGTGGGTTTTCCAGTATCAAGTCCGGCTGATTTTCGTGCGGTACAACGCATTGCTGCCGAGGTAAAAGGTCCAGCGATTTGCGGCCTTGCGCGTGCGGTTAGTAAAGATATCGACGCGTGTGGCGAAGCCCTTAAAGGTGCTGAGCAGCGTCGCATTCACACTTTTATTGCAACCAGTCCTCTGCACCTAGAACATAAGTTAAGAATGAGTCTAGATGATGCGACTAACATGGCGATTAAGGCCATTTCTCAAGCCAGAAAGTACACTGATGATGTTGAGTTTTCATGTGAAGATGCCGGCCGTACGCCACATGCTGATCTGTGTCGTATTGTTGAAGCGGCGATTAATGCCGGTGCATCCACGATTAACTTGCCTGATACCGTAGGTTACGTCACACCAGACGAGTATGCAGCGATGATTTACCATATTCGTAATAATGTGCCTAACATCGACAAAGCCAGACTAAGCGTCCATTGTCACAACGATTTAGGACTTGCGGTGGCAAACTCAATCGCGGCGGTACAAGCCGGTGCAAGACAAATCGAATGTACCATCAATGGTATTGGTGAGCGTGCAGGTAACTGCTCACTAGAAGAAGTGGCGATGATCATGAAGATGCGCCAAGACCACCTAAAAGTGCACACCGATATTCGTAGCGAAGAGATTTATCGCGCGTCGCGCCAAGTTGCTAAAATCTGCAATATGCCGGTGCAGCCAAACAAGGCAATTGTGGGTGAAAATGCCTTTGCACATAGCTCGGGTATTCACCAAGACGGCGTCTTAAAAGCACAAAACACCTATGAAATCATGGCACCAGAAACCGTTGGCGTGCCGAGTAATCAGTTAAATATGACTTCACGCTCTGGCCGACATGTTATCGAGCATCGTCTTACCGAGCTTGGCTATCAGAAATCGGATTACGATATGGATAGCCTGTATGAAAGCTTCTTAGCATTAGCCGATCAAAAGGGCACGGTTTACGACTATGACCTTGAAGCGATGATTTATTTCAACCAAATAAAAGATAAAGACGAGCGCTACCAATTACAGTTCGTCAATGCATCTTCTAACTCTCAATCCATCGCGAGCGCGACTGTGGGGATTGCCTTGAATGGTGAGCTTAAGCAAGAAGCAGCAACCGGCAACGGTCCTGTAGAAGCGGCGTTTTTAGCTATCGAGCGTATTACTGGCATGGCGGTGGAAGTGGTGGAATATAACCTTGATGCGACGGGTAAGGGGGCAAGCTCACTGGGCCAAGTCGATATTATTGCCAAGTTTGATGGTAAGCAATATCACGGTGTGGGACTTGCAGCCGACATTGTTGAAGCGTCAGTGAGAGCGATGATCCGAGTATATAACCTAATTGATAGAGCACAAAAAGTGTCTAGCCTAAAACAACAAAGGAAAGCAGGATGAGTCAAACAAACTATAAAATCGCAGTACTAGCTGGAGATGGAATTGGTCCAGAAGTGATGCAAGCCGCTGAGCTGGTATTAGATAAAGTGGCGACTAAGTTCAACTTTGCTTTAGAAAAATCACCACAAGCGATTGGTGGTGCGGCCATAGACCAATTTGGCGAAGCCTTACCCGCGGCGACATTGGCCGCATGTGAAGCCGCTGATGCGATTCTGTTTGGCTCTGTGGGTGGGCCTAAGTGGGAGCACTTACCACCAAATGAGCAACCAGAACGGGCATCCTTATTACCGCTTAGAAAGCACTTCCAGCTTTTTTGTAATCTGCGTCCTGCGCAGCTATTACCCGCATTGAGCGCTGCCTCTCCACTACGCAGCGACATTAGTCAGCAAGGTTTTGATATTTTATGCGTCCGTGAGCTTACTGGCGGGATTTATTTTGGCGAAAAAGGTCGTCAAGGTGAGGGCGAAAGCGAGTCGGCGTTTGATACGCAAACCTATTCGCGCAAAGAAATCGAACGCATCGCCCGTTTTGCTTTTGATGCGGCGAGACTTAGAAGCAATCATGTGACTTCTGTAGACAAAGCCAACGTGTTGGCAACCAGTGTACTGTGGCGTGAAGTAGTCAATGAAGTCGTGAAAGAATACCCAGATGTGGCGCTTGATCATATTTATATCGACAACGCTGCGATGCAGTTGGTAAAGCAACCAAGCCAGTTTGACGTGCTACTGTGCGACAACCTGTTCGGTGACATCCTTTCTGATGAATGTGCAATGATCACGGGTTCCATGGGGTTATTACCATCGGCAAGTCTAAATCAATCGGGCTTTGGCTTATATGAGCCAGCAGGCGGCTCAGCACCAGATATCGCCGGGAAAGGGGTGGCAAACCCAATCGCACAAATTTTAAGTGCCGCGCTGATGCTACGTTATTCATTGGGGCAGGATGAAGCGGCACGCGCAATTGAAAAGGCAGTAGCAGAGGCGGTGAAAGATGGTGTAGGTACACCGGATATCTATCCTCAAGCAGGGTTTACTACTATGGATGTCGCGCAAGCGATCGTCGACAGGGTTTAATAAAGGTAAGAGCAAGTGGCAAAAACATTATACGATAAAATTTGGCAATCCCATGTGGTTGCTAAATTAAACGAGCAAACCGATCTCTTGTACATTGACCGTCATCTAGTACACGAAGTCACTTCACCGCAGGCATTTGCGGGCTTAAGAGAGCAGAATCGTCCGGTAAGATGTCCGGAAAAAACCTTTGCGACAATGGATCATAATGTCTCGACCAAGAGCCGTTCGATTGATGCTGCCAGTGAGGTGAGCAAAAACCAGCTACAGGCGTTGGCACAAAACTGTGAAGAGTTCGGCATTGTACTTTACGATTTAAATTCGATTAACCAAGGCATAGTGCACGTAATGGGACCTGAGCAAGGGATCACTTTGCCGGGTACAACGATTGTATGTGGCGATAGCCATACCTCAACGCATGGTGCATTTGGTGCGCTGGCTCACGGTATTGGTACATCAGAGGTTGAACATGTGCTGGCCACGCAAACATTACAGCAGAAAAAAGCCAAATCGTTAAAAATTCAAGTGAATGGCGTCTTGCGTCCGACCGTGACTGCAAAAGACTTGATCCTCGCTGTGATTGGGCAATTAGGCACAGCTGGTGGCACTGGCTATGTGGCTGAGTTTTGTGGGACGGGGATCGAAGCGCTGTCGATGGAAGCGCGGATGACGCTGTGTAATATGAGTATTGAAATGGGGGCGAAAGCTGGCTTGATCGCACCTGACGAGAAAACCTTTGCGTATTTACGTGGTCGCCCATTTGCACCTCAAGGCGAAGACTTTGATGCTGCGGTGCACTACTGGAAAACCTTGCATAGCGACCCGGATGCTGAATTTGATCGTGTCGTGGAGCTGGATGCTGACAGTGTACAACCTCAAGTAACGTGGGGGACAAGTCCAGAGCAAGTCATTGGTATTAATGACTTAGTACCGAACCCTGACGATGAACCTAATTTAGTCAAAGCGGATGCGATGCGCAGCGCGTTGAAATATATGGGCCTCACAGCAGGACAAAGGCTAAGCGATGCCAAAGTCGACACCGTATTTATTGGCTCTTGCACCAATAGCCGTATTGAAGATTTGCGTGCGGCGGCACAACTGGTGGTGGGTAAGCACGTAGCGGCAGGCGTTGAAGCGCTAATCGTCCCAGGATCTGGATTAGTAAAGCAGCAAGCCGAACAAGAGGGCTTAGCCGATATTTTTAAAGCTGCGGGATTTGAGTGGCGAGAACCGGGCTGCTCTATGTGCTTGGCGATGAACGATGATCGGCTTGGCGCAGAAAAACGCTGTGCATCGACCTCAAACCGTAACTTTGAAGGGCGTCAAGGGCGAGGCGGTCGTACGCATTTGGTGAGTCCAGCAATGGCTGCCGCAGCGGCAATTGCTGGTCACTTTACTGATATTCGAGGAGAGGCGTCATGAGCGTGTTTCATCAGGGCCTAGTTGCGCCATTAGACAAAAACAATGTTGATACAGACCAAATTATTCCCAAGCAGTTTTTAACTTCAACCAGCCGCGATGGGTTTGATAAAGCGCTGTTTTATGATTGGCGCTATCTTGACGATGGCCAGCCAGATCCGAATTTTGTACTTAACTATCGACAATATCGGGGCGCGTCAATCTTGTTAACGCGTGACAACTTTGGTTGTGGCTCGTCTCGTGAGCATGCTCCTTGGGCACTAAAACAATATGGTTTTACCGTGATCCTAGCCGAGAGTTTTGCCGATATCTTTTTTAACAATTGTGGTAATAACCAAATGCTTTGCATTGCGTTACCAGCCAGCACGTTAGATACGCTCTTCGATGCATGTGAGCAACAATCACAAGTGCATTTGAGTATTGACCTAGAAGCGCAGCAGATAAGCGGAGCGGGTATTGCACCAATTGACTTTGAGGTGCGAGAAGACATCAAAGCACGCCTCTTGAGTGGCCTTGACTTTATCGGTGAGACCGAATTATTAAATGCCCAAATTGATGCCTTTGAGCAGCAGCTTGCTACGACAAGACCTTGGCAATAATAGCTGTTTACTCAATTTAGTCGAATAATTTTGCCACAAAGCCAGAAGCTGATTAAGCTCTGGCTTTATTTGTTTTAGGTGCCTCTAATGAAAAAATTAACTTTAGCGCTACTCGTAACCTTGAGCTGTGCAGCCTTCGCGCGTCCTGCCCCGCTGGTTTCCATCCCAAGCCATGATGCATTTTTTGACGCTATTAAAGCGCATTGTGGTAAAGCCTACGAAGGCAAAGTAACGGTGGATAATCAAGGCCCAAGCAGCTTTAGCGATGCGCGTCTTGTGATGCACGTTCGTAAATGTGGCGACGCTGAGCTTCAAGTCCCATTTCATGTAGGAAAAGATGCTTCAAGAACTTGGATCATCACCAAAACAGGGAGTGGTTTGAGCTTAAAGCACGATCACCGCCATGAAGATGGCAGTGACGATGTTTCTACTATGTATGGTGGTCATACCCTAGATGCGGGATTTAATACCGTGCAGTCGTTCCCTGCTGATGAATACTCAAAACAGTTATTTGTCCAGCAAGGGATCCCACAATCAATTGGAAATACATGGCAGATGTATATCTATCCAGAGCAGTTTACCTATCGTTTAGTGCGTGAAGGGCGAGAGTTCCGAGTGGACTTTGATTTAACAAAACCGGTAACCGCACCAAAAGCGCCTTGGGGATATAATACCAATTGAATTAATTCTCTAATCAATTTGAAGGGTGAAATATCATATTAGCTTCGTTAAAAATTTCTCATTTAGAACAACTAAATAGCAAAATTTTTGCCTTGCCACTAAAGCTATTTCCCCGCTTCAAGATAGATCATTTACTTAATACAACTGGTATAAAGACTATACCCAGAGCGGGTTACAGAAAAAGATTTATAGCGCTAACAAAAATGTTTGGCTATTTGGCCACACACTTTACGTCTACTGTTAAGTCATTCTGGTAAGGTCTTGGCTCTGATGGCATCTTATCAAAGCCTTGGACGCCACCGAGTAATGTCAATTGTGGGTTACTACCTTGGCATAAGCGTTTGGCATGGCGCAGCAAAAAAACGCTTTGTTGCCTAAAATGTGCATAACTATCTGGCTTAATTGCCAGTCGAAAGTGGTCATCGTTATACGTGGTTTGCTCATAATGTACTTTATGGTCAAAGTCATAAAGTTTTTCAGGTTCGCCTCTTGGAACCGGTGTGTATTGGCACGCTGAGAGCAATGTTACGCTTACAATTAGGGAACTTAGCTTTAATGAATTTAGTCTCAATGATAACTTACGCATAACCATCCTTTTAGTCTGCTACATTACTAGTATATCACATGGGAGTTTAGTCACTTGCTTAACCAACTTAAAAAACTATTTCAAAGTTTGCAGGAGTCGTCACCGAGACAAGAAATCGACTTTAATACCGCGCTTGCTGCATTACTGGTCGAAGTGATGCGAGCGGACGGCAAACTACAACAGTCGGAATTCGATAAAATTGCGGAGTTACTCAAAACACGTTGTGAATTGCCTGAACCACAAGTCAGTGCACTGATAACACAAGCGCAGCAATTGGTGGAACAGGCAGTAGATATGTATTCTTTTGCCAAGCAAGTGAACAATCACACCAGCGACATTGAGCGCATCGAGGTCATTGAGCTGTTGTGGCACGTTGCTTATGCTGATGGTGAGTTAGACAGTCATGAAGACCATATAATTCGGAAAATAGCCGGGCTGTTTTATGTTGCCCACCCTGATTTCATTGCTGCGAAGCTACGAGTACAACAATCAGCTAGTGTATAATCCTCTATTCTAGTGAGCTAAAAACTCCTTTTGGCAGCTGTGTACAGCCTCTTTTATCATAAAGTTAACCAAGGTTGGTGAGATTTTATAAAGCTTCGCAATTTCTTTTTGTTTGAATCGACCAGTACGATAAAAGCTAATGATATTTTGATGGCGAGTTGACAGTTTTTGGATTGTTGAGTCCATGCGTCTATCCAGTTGCGCCGACTCGACTTTGTTTTCGATATCTGAATCTGTGTCTGACATGTACTCTACATGCGTTGCCTCAAGGGCAACTAAGCTTTCTCGACTTTGCTTTCTAAGCATATCGATTGCAATATTCCTAGCCACTTGGAAGCAGAAACTCGTTGTGTTATTGATTTGCGCATTTTGTGTATGTGACATGCTGCTAAGACGGATAAAAGTGTCCTGTAACGCATCTTCGGCAAGATAGGGGCATTTTAAGATACTGTTGAGATACGCGAGTACCTTCCCTTTGTTGTCTGAAATAACGTTAGCCCACTTGATAGCAAACTTGGACACAGATCACACTCCTATGTTAATTATATTTTACCATTGCAAATGAAAACACTTATCATTTACTGTGCGATCTTATTTTCTGTTATGGGTTCATGTCAAGTTAAATTAATACTTTTACGCAATTTTTTGCACCATATATTAACATTCTATTGTCATTACAATTACTGAGAAAGTTGCTAGCAGATTACGGTCAACATGGGCTTTATCTCTGCAAGGTGAGCTTGGTGCTCTCTAACAATGGAAATGGTTAAGTTAACAAAATGAAAACTAACTGTGTGACTGTTCGTTAGGGAGCGGTAATCACAATGTGTTTTGTTGGGTGCTTGGAAAAAAGAGTCGGCTTTGAGCTGCTCTTAATATTGATGGTGTTGGTATGATGTTAAAGGGATATCTGTCTTGTATAAGAGCAACCTGAGCAATCTACTTTTATTAAAATTAACTCACACCGAAAAGTCAGATAAGTTACCCTGTATTTGATAACAATCAAACTCGGTCATGAGCATGAAAGTATTCGAAAAAATTTATCATAGAGCTGCCGAGCGCAAAGGCTCTGAGGCGGCGCTAAAAGCTAAGCTTAACCAACCATTGAGTGCCGAATCACTATTGGCATTAAGTGATGATCAATGGCTAGAAGAATTTACTCGCAAGATTTTCCAGAGCGGGTTTTATTGGGCGGTGGTTGATAATAAGTGGGATGGCTTTAGAGAAGTATTTTGGCAATTCTCAATTGAGAAGTTGCTTATGATGTCACCTGAAATGTATGAGCAACGTAGTCAGGATGAACGGATCATTCGTAATGCTGAAAAGGTAAAAAGTATCGCTGACAATTGTCATATGATTTTTGAAGTGCAACAACAGTATGGTCGCTTTAGTGATTTCGTCGCACATTGGCCTGAAGACAATATCGTAGGTCTGTGGCTGTACTTGAAAAAGCATGGTTCGAGACTCGGTGGGAATACCGGGCCTTACGCACTTCGTGTGTTAGGTAAAGATACGTTTTTACTGAGTAAAGACGTCGAAACGGTGCTACGTGCCGAGGAGATCATAGACGGAGGCTTACAAAGTCAGAAGTCACTGCAATCGGCGCAGCAGTTTTTCAATGAAATGCGTCAATATAGCGGGCTTAGCTTACAAGAGTTAAGCCAAATTGTGTCAATGAGTGTTGGTGATAATATTCGCTAGGCGCTAAAAATAGAGATGATCGCATGGTATTTTTTCAGCCCTATCAGGGTTCTGCTCTGCTCTTTAAGGAGCAACCAGCAAGATTTAATCAGCCCACATTACTACTATCTAATACGCCGTTGCTAGTTAAGCTTGAGCTAAAGGAATACGACACCACAGCGCTTGCTGAGCTGTTAAGTGGTCAGCGCCCTTTAGGCAATATTGAACCTACGAGCTTAGCCTACAGTGGTCATCAGTTTGGGCAATTTAACCCGTTACTTGGTGATGGCCGAGCGCATTTAATTGGCGGGGTGAAGCTCGATGACGGACGTCAATACGACCTGCATTTGAAAGGCTCTGGAGCGACGCGATTTTCTCGAGGTGGTGATGGCTTTTGTGCGCTAGGACCTGCGGTACGTGAGTTTATAATGAGCCAAGCTATGGTTGGCTTGGGGGTTCCAACTACGGAATGCCTAGCTGTTGTAACCACTGGACACCATGTTTATCGTCAAGGTGAAGTACCTGGTGCAGTTGTATGTCGTGTGGCAAAAAGTCATATCCGCATCGGTACCTTGCAATATCTGGCTACACAGCAAGATAAAGATGAGCTATGGAGCCTACTTAACTTGCTGGGCGAGCAATTATTTGAGGGATTTAAAGTTGAGACCGAACAGGATGTACTCGAATTGTTTCGTGAAGTGTGTGAGCAGTTGGTGGACTTAGTTGTCGAGTGGATGCGGGTTGGCTTTATTCATGGCGTGATGAATACCGACAATATTTTACTCAGTGGTGAAACGATAGACTTTGGCCCTTGTGCAATGATGGAAAAGTTTGATTTTAACGCCGTGTTTAGCTCTATCGACCGCCAAGGCCGCTATGCGTTTGGTAATCAGCCAAACATCATGAATTGGAACTGTGCGCGACTTGCCGAGGCCTTATTGGTGCTATGGCAGGATGAACAAGCGGGAATTGAAGCGTTTAGTCAAATTTTGGCGGAGTTTTCTGAATCGTTTAATCGCAAGTACAAAGATATGTGGGCGGCTAAGCTTGGTATTGATGAATGGAGCGACGCAGACGACATTCTACTTAGTGACTTACTCAAGTTGATGACGGAGCACGAACTAGACTTTACCAATACCTTTGCGGCACTAACTAATAGCTTGCTTGGTCATCCAAACAAAGCTTTACCCGTGCCAACGGAGTTGGAGAGCTGGCAGCGACAATGGGCGCAAAGGCGTGCTCACGATGACATTGCGACTAACTTGATGAGTCAAGCTAACCCGATACTTATCCCCCGTAATGCGTTGGTGGAGGCTGAGATTGCGCTGTTTAATCAGCAAGGCATGAGTCAAACGCTAGAGGATTGGCTAACTGCGTTGACGTCGCCCTATGATTACAAAGATTATCCTGAATCGTGGACCAGCGCGTCTACACCGGCCCACTATCAAACTTTTTGTGGAACCTAAATGGCAGAACAGCAGCTTTCTTGGCAAGAAATTAAACGTAAAGTCCTTGAGCACAAACGGCCACTTATTAAGGCGCATATCATCGCCTTGTTTGCCGCGTTGGTGAGTGTCCCTATCCCTTTGATGATGCCGTTGCTGGTCGATGAAGTCTTACTAGACACACCAGGTAGAGCAGTCGCTTGGATGAACTCTGTATTGCCCGAGCAATGGCATGGCCCCAGTGGCTATATCGTGGTTATTTTGTTGGCTGTAATAACCATGCGTTTGGCCAGCTTGGTGTTAGGGGTGATGCAGTCACGCCAGTTTACTATTATTGGCAAGGACATTAGTTATCAAATCCGTGAGCGCTTACTTACGCATTTACCTAAAGTTCAACTGAAGGAGTACGAAAGCCAAGGCGGTGCAGCAATTAGTTCTCGCTGTATTACCGATGTGGAAACCTTGGATAAATTTATCAGTCAAACCTTGTCACGCTTTTTAATCGGTTTACTCACAATCATTGGCACCGCGGCGATTTTGCTTTGGATTGATTGGATGTTGGGGCTGGTGATCTTGTTGCTCAATCCGGCGGTCATCTATTTTTCTCGGCAGTTTGGCAAACATGTTAAAGAGCTGAAAAAGGAAGAGAATGCTGCATTTGAGGCACTACAAACTTCACTAGTCGAGACGCTAGATGCTATTTCTCAACTAAAAGCCGTTCGTCGAGAGGGTAACTACTTTGCACAAGTTAAAGTTGCCGCCAAAGATCTTAAACATTACGCGGTGCAGTCACAATGGAAAACGGATGCCGTTAACCGCTTAAGCTTTACCGTGTTTTTGGTGGGGTTCGAGTTTTTCCGTGCTGTCGCTATGTTTATGGTGGTGTTTTCTGATTTAACGGTCGGCCAGATATTTGCAGTATTTGGTTACCTTTGGTTCATGATGGGGCCTGTACAGGAAATTCTTGGTATTCAATATGCGTACTATGGTGCCTCGGCGGCGCTTAGCAGATTAAATCAGGTTTTTAATTTTGCGACAGAAGCACAATATCCCGCTACGAAAACCGTCTTTGATTCATCTCAGGTTGATATCAAATTTGCCAATATAGACTTCGCTTACGTTGCAGAGCAACCCGTGCTCAAGCAGGTGTCTTTGCATATTCCAGCAGGGAAGAAAGTAGCGTTAGTAGCGGTGTCTGGAGGTGGTAAATCTACTTTGGTGCAATTGCTTTTGGGATTGTATGAAAAGCAAAGTGGCGAGATTCATATAAATGACACGCCAGTAGAGCAAATTGGTTACGAAGCAGTGCGAGATAATATAGTGACCGTATTGCAGCAGCCGATACTCTTTAATACCAGCATCCGTGAAAATCTAGCAATGGGACGAGAGGTATCTGACCAAGTGCTGTGGCAGGCACTCCGAGTTGCAGAGCTAGCTGATACCGTACTTGCTCTGGCTGACAAATTAGATGCGCAAGTTGGTCGCAATGGGATTAAATTGTCCGGAGGACAGAAGCAAAGGTTAGCCATTGCTAGAATGGTTGTTGCCGATCCTAAAGTGGTGGTGCTGGATGAAGCAACCTCGGCACTTGATATTGAGACTGAGGCAAAAATTCATCGCAATTTGCAAGCGTTTTTGGCTGATAGAACGACTTTGATTATTGCACATCGACTGAGCGCAATAAAACAAGCCGACTTAATTTATGTTTTAGATGATGGTGAAGTGTCCCAGTATGGAGAACATAAGGATTTGTTAAAGGAACAAGGTCTGTATCAAATCCTATTTGGTCATCAAAATTAATTCATAAATAGCAAAAATTCCTTATGTAACGTTAAGTAAACATTAATGGACGAGCTAATATTATCTATGCAACGTAATCAGTAGACGCATTTTCTGGTAGACTATCCGAGTCAATACTCAATGCGTTAACTAACAGAGATGGGAAGGAATGATGAAAATTAAAACTTTGAGCTTACTAGTTGCGATGGCAGTAACAGCCAATGCAAATGCAAACACCACTGAACCTACTGAAGGTGTATATCTTGGTGTATTCGGTGATTACTATGATGCTGACTGGCAAAATCACCGTGATATGGCTGGCTTAGACGTAGAAGAGTCTACTGGTTGGGGTGCTGAAATCGGCTACCGTTTTGATAAATATTGGAGTGGTCGTCTTGAGTATGCAGACATGGATTTTGATCTTGGTGGGATCAGCAATGGTTCACTAGACGCAGAGCGTTATGGTATCGATGGTTTATATCACTTTGATGGTGGCCCATTCTATGGTCTAGTGGGTATCAAAAAGATGAATCTGGACGTCATTTCAGATAACACTTTTGCTAACGTTGGTGCTGGTGTTCGTCACTACTTCACCGATCACTTGTTCGTGAATGCAGAAGCGGCAGTTTACCAAGGCTTAGAAGCAGGTTTTACTGATGTTGGCGGTAAAATTGGTATCAACTACTCATTCGGTAGCACGGCTAAAACGGAAGAAGTTGCACCTGCTCCGGCACCTGTAGTTGCAGAAGCACCACAAGACAGTGATAAAGACGGTGTAGTGGACAGCGAAGATAAATGTGCCAATACACCAATGACCGATGCTGTTGATGCGTCAGGTTGTACTCTATATGAAACGAATGAAGACAAAGTAAATCTACTTGTTCGTTTCCCGCACGATGATGCTTCTTTCTCACAGCAATATGTTGATGATATCAACGCGGTTGCTAAGTTCTTAAAAGAACATAAAAATGCAGATGTAGTGATTGAAGGTCACGCATCAGCAGTAGGTGATGCGGATTATAACCAAAAGCTTTCTGAGCGCCGCGCGAAAAACGTTGCTGAGAAACTCGTAGATATGGGTATTGATTCAATGCGTATTACCACAGTAGGCTACGGTGAAGAGCGTTTGAAAAACCCAGCTAATACGCTTGAAGCGCATGCTGAAAACCGTCGCGTAGAAGCGCACGTTTCTTCTAAAGAGAAAGTAAAAGTTAAGCGTTAATTTTTACTTAACTTATGCAAAAAGGCTCCTTCGGGAGCCTTTTTTAATCCCACCAAGCGTACCTTTTCGCAAAATTAAAATGATTCTCGTTTGACTAATATTCATCAAAATATACTTGTTTCGGTATGCTTATTCATTGTATTTATAGTGACTATAAGGCGAGGTATCGCATGCAAGATTTTCATCTATACTCAAAGACCTTATAATTGTTCATTATATTTTATGGTCAAGGGAATGGTTCAGCCGATTGCATCAATAATCGCAGCCAGATCATTTACTTGTCTGTCCACGTCACCAAGAGGGCAATATTGTGCTTCAAGAATATCGTAAACACGTAGAAGAGCGTGCCGCGCAAGGTATCGTGCCTAAGCCGTTAGACGCGCAGCAAACTGCTGACCTTATCGAATTACTAAAAACTCCACCTGCAGGTGAAGAAGAGTTCATCGTTGATCTATTTATCAATCGTGTACCGCCAGGTGTAGATGATGCCGCTTACGTAAAAGCAGGCTTTTTGGCTGCAGTAGCGAAAGGCGAAGCTGAATCACCACTCATTTCAAAAGAGTATGCAGCTGAACTACTTGGCACTATGCTTGGTGGTTACAACATCGCGCCTATGATCGACCTACTAGACGACGCAGCACTTGCACCTATCGTTGCTAAGGGTTTATCTCATACACTACTGATGTTTGACGCATTCTACGATGTAGAAGAAAAAGCAAAAGCAGGCAATGAGTTTGCTAAGCAAGTGATTGAGTCATGGGCAAATGCAGAATGGTTTCTTGAGAAGCCAGCCGTTGCAGACAAGATTTCAGTGACTGTATTCAAAGTAACGGGTGAGACAAATACAGATGACTTGTCTCCAGCACCAGATGCTTGGTCTCGTCCAGATATCCCATTACACGCACTGGCTATGCTTAAAAACGAGCGTGACGGTATCAACCCTGATAAGCCAGGTGAAGTAGGTCCAATTGCACAACTGGAAGCGCTTAATGGTAAAGGTTTACCGCTAGCGTACGTAGGTGACGTTGTTGGTACAGGCTCATCTCGTAAATCTGCAACTAACTCCGTACTTTGGTTCATGGGTGATGACATTCCATTCGTACCAAACAAGCGCGTTGGCGGTGTGTGTCTAGGTGGTAAAATTGCGCCAATCTTCTTCAATACCATGGAAGATTCAGGTGCACTACCGATTGAGCTTCCAGTTGACGAACTAAATATGGGCGACCAAATCGACATCTTCCCATACGAAGGTGTGGTTAAGCGTCACGGTACTGACGAAGTTATCTCAACGTTCTCACTGAAATCAGACGTAATTCTTGATGAAGTGCGTGCTGGTGGCCGTATTCCATTGATCATCGGTCGTGGTCTAACTGATAAAGCTCGTGCTTCACTAGGCCTAGAAGCTGAAGATATCTTCCGTAAGCCTAAGTTAGTGGCTGATTCTGGTAAAGGCTTTACGCTTGCACAGAAGATGGTTGGTAAAGCATGTAACATGGCAGGTGTACGCCCAGGTCAATACTGTGAGCCAACAATGACAACAGTAGGTTCTCAGGATACTACGGGTCCAATGACGCGTGATGAGCTTAAAGATCTTGCTTGTCTTGGCTTCTCTGCTGACCTTACAATGCAGTCATTCTGTCATACCTCAGCTTATCCTAAGCCAATCGATGTAAACACACACCACACACTTCCTGATTTCATCATGAACCGTGGCGGTGTATCACTACGCCCTGGTGACGGTGTTATCCACTCATGGCTAAACCGTATGCTACTTCCAGATACAGTAGGTACAGGTGGTGACTCACATACTCGTTTCCCGTTAGGTATTTCATTCCCAGCCGGTTCAGGTGCAGTAGCGTTTGCAGCAGCAACGGGCGTAATGCCGTTGGATATGCCTGAGTCAATCCTTGTTCGTTTTAAAGGTGAAATGCAGCCGGGTATCACATTACGTGACCTAGTACACGCTATCCCTTACTATGCAATCCAGCAAGGTCTATTGACGGTTGAGAAAAAAGGTAAGATCAACGAATTCTCTGGTCGCATCCTTGAAATCGAAGGTGTTGAGCATTTAACGGTTGAGCAAGCGTTCGAGCTATCTGACGCATCTGCAGAGCGTAGTGCGGCAGGTTGTACTGTTAAGCTTTCACAAGCGTCTATCGAAGAGTACCTAAACTCTAATATCGTGATGCTTAAGTGGATGATCTCTGAAGGCTATGGTGATGTACGCACCATTGAGCGTCGTATCACTAAGATGGAAGAGTGGCTAGCGAATCCTGAGCTAATGACTGCTGACGCGGATGCAGAATACGCGCACACCATTGAGATTGATCTTGCTGATATCAAAGAGCCAATCCTTTGTGCACCAAATGACCCTGATGACGCTCGTCTACTTTCAGCGGTAACTGGTGAGAAGATCGACGAAGTATTCATCGGCTCGTGTATGACTAACATCGGTCACTTCCGTGCAGCTGGTAAACTACTGGATAATTTCGGTGGTCGTCTACCAACGCAACTATGGGTTGCTCCACCAACGAAGATGGACCGCGATCAGTTAACTGACGAAGGTTACTACGGTATTTACGGTCGTGTAGGTGCACGTATCGAAACTCCTGGATGTTCACTATGTATGGGTAACCAGGCACGTGTTGCTGATAAAGCAACGGTTGTTTCTACCTCGACTCGTAACTTCCCTAACCGTTTAGGTACAGGTGCAAACGTATTCCTTGCATCAGCAGAGCTTGCAGCGGTAGCTGCTATTCTTGGTAAACTACCAACACCTGCTGAATATCAAGAGTATGCAGAGAAGATCAATGCAACGGCTGCGGACACATACCGTTACTTGAACTTCCATAAGATGCCTCAGTACACTAAAAAGGCAGACTCAGTGATTATTCAACAAGCGGTTTAATTACTCGCTCTAGAATACATTGAAAGAAAAAAGCCAGCGCATGCTGGCTTTTTTTATGCACATAAAGCACTCAATTTAAATGGTGTTATCAAGCATTATTTTAAATCTAGATAAGTAATCTATTAAAGTGGCTATAAGTGGGTTTTTATTGCGTTTTGCTTGTTAAAATCCCGTTTTTTTAAACAGTAATTTTCTCTGGTTTTATTAGAATTGTCGGCAAATTCTCATCAATGGGCGAGAGGATCATGACAACAGTAAACAACCAGAATTTATTACAACTACGCTTTTTACCGCAGTCACATATCGACGCAGTTAAGCCTTTCTTCAATCAACTCCCAGATAACCCTTATGCCGATGGTGCATTCAGAAAGCGCCGCTATTCAGTGGTTAAATTCACTGACGGTGAAGTGACATTGCAGCCGACTAAGGCTTTCGTGCAAGACGATTCAATTAATACTTTCCAAGGTAATATTGAGCGTGTTTACGAAAACCTTGAGCAGGACATGTTAAACACCGATGGCTTTAAGCATATGCTTGCTGAATTTAAAGCCATGACGGGAATTGCAGACGATACCAGCATAGAAGTGCATCAGTTTCGCATGTTAGCGATTGAAAGCGATACCCCTCCTGCGCCAGAAGGTGTGCACCAAGATGGCTTTGACCATGTCTGTGTCTGCGGTGTTTCTCACGAAAATATTGCTGGTGGCGAGCTATTGGTTTATGAGCACAAAGAAGCTGAGCCCTGTTTCAAAATGGAAATCAAAGATGGTTTATTTGCACTGGTGAATGACCGTGAAGTGTGGCATAACGCAACACCGATGAACAAGCTAGATGCCGAGCAAGTCGGTTACCTAGACTGCTTCGTATTTACAGCCTAAGAGGGTAGTATGGATTTAAATCAAGTGCGTCGTCAGTTCCCTGCGCTTATGCAAAGTATTGGTGGAGCCGCGCCAATTTTCCTTGATGGTCCGGGTGGCTCTCAAGTACCGCAATCCGTATTGAGCGCGATGTCTGCTTACCTTGGTTATTTTAACTCTAACTTAGGTGGTGCATTTTTCTCGAGCGATAAGACCGTCAGTTTGATGAGTGAAGCGCGCCAAGCGGTTGCGGACTTACTCAATGCGCCAAGTGCAGATCAAATTGTATTTGGTGCCAACATGACTAGCTTAACCTTTAGCTTTAGCCGTGCGCTATCTCGCGAATGGCAAGCAGGTGATGAAGTTATTGTGACCAATGCCGATCACTATTCAAACGTTTCTTCATGGCGTCAAGCTGCCGAAGATAAAGGTGCGACGGTACATGCGGTGCGTATTAATGAAACCGATTGCACGCTTGATCTTGCGCATTTTGAATCACTACTAAATGCCAAGACTAAGTTAGTTGCGGTGACGTATGCATCGAATACAACGGGCTCAATCAACGATATCAAACGCATTGTGGAGCTTGCGCACCAAGTTGGTGCATTGGTATATGTTGATGCTGTGCATTATGCACCTCATGAGCTAATCGATGTACAAGGTTTGGATTGCGACTTCCTTGCGTGCTCTGCTTATAAGTTCTTTGGTCCGCATGTGGGCATTGTTTATGGTAAGTGTGAGCATTTAGAAGGTTTTACGCCGTATAAGGTGGAGCCGGCAAAAGACATTATCCCAGGCCGCTGGGAAACTGGTACGCAGAGTTTCGAAGGACTAGCGGGTGTTGTTGCGGCGATTGACTACATTGCTTCACTTAGCGAGATGAGTGTAGATGCACCACGCCGTGAGAAACTGGTTGAGGCGTTTGCACGCACAAAAGCGCATGAGATGCAGCTTAGCCAGCACTTCTTAACGCGTTTAGCCGAATTTAAAAAGATTAAACTTTTTGGTATCGAGTCACGTGAGCGACTCGCTGAGCGTACACCAACGTTTGCTTTGACATTTGATGGCATCGAGCCACGTACCGTGTCGGAATTCTTAGGTAAAAAGCACATGTGCGTATGGGATGGTAATTTCTACGCCCAAGGGCTTTGCGAGCAGCTAGGGGTGATGGATAAAGGTGGGGTTGTTCGCATCGGTTGTATGCATTACAACACCATAGAAGAACTAGATAGCTTGTTTGATGCATTCAGTGAGTTGTTAGCATAATACAAAGTGGGAGCTACGGCTCCCACTGCTCATTTAGGTTTCTTGCCCTTCAATAAATGCATTGAGCTTAGCAATGCGATGGCTCATACCTTCAATGAGTTTATCTTTGATTTTTTCCCGGATCACATTGGGCAAGCGTGTTAATGCATCTGGGGTTATCGCCAATATGATGCTGTCTTTTAACGCTTGTGCGCTAGTGCTGCGTTCTCGGTTAGTGATAAATGCACCTTCACCTAAAAACTCTCCAGGACCAACTTTACCTAAATCATGGGCCGCATCTTGTTTAAAAATCAAAAACTCACCGCTTAATACAATATACAGGCGATTGTCTTTTTCAAAGCGTTTGAAAGCATGACGCTCTTGTTGCACCAGATATAAGTGACCAAAAGACTCAAGCAACACCTGGCGCTCGGCAAGCGTAAACTCTTTAAAAAAAGCTAAGCGATTGATGATCTCTAGTTGTTTAAACAGTGGGACATTTTCAAGCAGTTTCACAGGCTTACATAAGTTAGTACATTGTCTTTATTAAATAGTGGCGACTTTTTTTGATTAGAGCAATGATTTTTTATTGTCGCTTACACCAATCTACTCGATTATGTCGCCAACTATCTATGTGGATTGGTATATAACGATAAGCGACATGAGTTAAATCATTCTAGCAAGCGGGATCGTACGGTGAAGTAGGGCATGTCATCCCCTGATAGCTGATACAGCCTTTATTGTGTGGTGAGGTAACATCATAACCACCAGCTGCTTGCGGTGTAAGCTCATTTGCTAGCTTCTTGCTGTTAGATAGGTGTTTTAGTGGTTTTTTATTCAATGTAATTTTCATAGCGATTCCTTTACAAAATGTAAGTTATACCAGTTGTATTAAGTAAATGATCTATCTTGAAGCGGGAAAATAGCTTTAGTAGCAAGGCAAAAATTTTGCTATTTAGTTGTTCTAAATAAGAAATTTTTAACGAAGCTAATATGCTATTTCACCCTTCAAATTGATTAGAGAATTAATTCAATTGGTATTATGCCGAGTAACAAGATACGGCATAGTCCAAGCTACTGGTTATTTGTGTGATTTTCAATCAGATATTATTCATTTTGGGAACTGGAGTAGTGGGGGAAAAGCTGAGTCATAATACTCAGCTTGTCGTCTAATCTTGAATATTTCTCTCTTTTAGCTTTCTGGTCAACGTATTGCGTCCCCAACCTATCTTTAACGCCGCATCTTGTTTATGGCCATGGCAGGCATTGAGTGCGGATTTGATCAGCCGTGTTTCTAATTGTGCCTGTACATCGGGCCAAATATGGTCTTTTCCTTTACGTAACTCTGAGTCTAACCAAGTTTGGAATGCGTCCAGCCAATTGCCATGCTCTAAGGCGTCAATCTGTTGTGGTTTTTCTAGCTCTTCGGGCAGATCCGCTGGGGTGACAAGCTCGCCCGGCGCCATTACCGTTAACCAACGGCAGGTGTTTTCCAATTGTCTAACGTTGCCAGGCCAATGATACGCTTGCATTTTTTGCAGAGCATGTTTGGAGATAATTTTTGGCTCGGCTTTTAGCTCTTTGGCGCTTTTTGCAAGAAAGTGATCGCACAGGGCGGCGATATCTTCAGGGCGTTCACGTAAGGCTGGTAGTTTTAACCTGACGACATTGAGGCGGTGAAATAAGTCTTCACGGAATTTACCTTGCTTGACCAGTGTCTCTAAGTCTTGATGGGTAGCCGCGACGATACGGACATCGACTTTCACACTGTTGTGGCCACCAACCCGATAAAACTCACCATCGGCGAGTACGCGCAATAGCCGAGTCTGCACGTCCAGTGGCATATCACCGATTTCATCTAAAAATAGGGTGCCGCCATCGGCTTGCTCAAAGCGGCCACGGCGCATGCTGTCAGCGCCAGTAAAAGCGCCTTTTTCATGGCCGAACAACTCAGACTCGACGAGATCTTTGGGAATGGCGGCCATATTGAGCGCGATAAAAGAAGCCTCTTTGCGCGGGCTGTGATTGTGCAGTGCGCCTGCCACAAGCTCTTTACCCGTTCCAGATTCGCCGTTAATCAATACACTCATGCTTGAAGCGGAAAGTTTACCGATGGCGCGGAACACTTCCTGCATCGCTGGGGCTTCACCAATAATGTCGGGGCTATTGGCTTTTTCACTTTGGCGCTTTTGCTTTTTAGTTTGCTGGCCTGCACGAAATGCACGTTGCACAAGGGAAACGGCCTCGTTTAAGTCGAAAGGTTTGGCGAGATATTCAAACGCCCCTTTTTTAAATGCGTTGACCGCAGAGTCCAAGTCCGAGTGCGCGGTCATAATGATCACCGGCAAGTTTGGGTAGAGCCCTGCAATTTTATCTAACAAGGCCATGCCATCGATACCTGGCATACGTACATCTGAGATCAGCACCGCGGGTTGCTCATATTCAAGCGCGGTCAATACATCTTGACCACTGGCGAAGCTCTCGGTTTCAAACTCAGCTCGCTTTAATGCCTTTTCTAAAACAAATCGGATTGAAGCGTCATCATCGACTAACCAAACTGATTTCATTGCACGTTTCCTGTTTCGGTGTTGTCAAAGGGAAGGTAGATACTGAACTCAGTGTGTCCTGGCCAACTATCGCATTCGATAAATCCTTGGTGTTGCTCTACCAAAGTTTGCGCGATAGAGAGCCCAAGTCCAGAGCCTCCTTCTTTATTCGTGATCATCGGAAAGAACAATGTCTCTTTTACCTCATCGGCGATCCCTGGACCGTTGTCGCTGATACGGATGAGTAATGCTTTTTTCAATAGTCGCTCACCATGATGAAGACGGTGTTTAATGCGCGTTGTTATGGTGATCGTACCGTCATGCTGTAGCGCTTGTTGAGCATTGCGTAGCATATTCAGCAGAACCTGCTGAATTTTGGCTTGATCTATCACGATAGCCGGAATACTGGGATCATAATCTTTTACCAAGGTGATATCGGCATCGCGCTCCAAGGTGGTTAACTTTATCACCGATTCTAACGCCTGATGGATATTACACGGCTCTTTTTGTGGTAACTGATTGGGTCCAAGCAATCTATCTACCAACTCGCGCAATCTATCTGCTTGCTCAATAATGAGCGTGGCACATTCTTCCCGTTCTTGTTGATCAGTTTCGTACTGCAATAATTGCGCCGCACCGCGGATCCCACCAAGTGGATTTTTTATTTCATGAGCAAGACCACGAATGAGATTTCGAGCTGCTTGAAATTGGTGCATTTGATTGGATGCTTGGTCATAACGCAGGGCATCATCAACACGGCGACATTCCACTAAAATGAACGCCTCTTCTGCAAGGTAAACTCGTCTGGCATGCAGACTTAGTGTCGCAACACGATTATCTACAAATACCACGTCTACCCTGTGTTGCTGGCAGTCTACACCATCTTGTAGCACGTATTTAGAGAGCCGTGGCAAGTCTATATGATGATGATTAAACACACTATCAATCGCCAGTCCAACAAGCCGTTTAGTGCTGAGTCCCAGTAGTTCACTACTGCTGTAATTGGCATAGTGGATCATTAAATTTTGATCGAGCACTAAAATCGCGGTTGAGAGAGATTGCCAAACTTTATCCAAGTCAATCGAGTTATGTTGATCCATATATGTTCACCGTGCACCAATGTGGTGCAATGAGAATAGCATAGCTTTGCATCCATTGGATTAAATTATTACCTGAGCTCAGAAACTAGGGGTTTTCGAACTCGTATCCTAAACTTGGTATTAATAAAGCATGCCAACTTTAAGGTGCCCACATTATTAATGCTTTGTGTCAAAAAATACATTTAGCTTGTGCTTGCGGGGGGAGCCTTTTTGTCACGTTCTGCATGAGTGGTTGTGACTTTCAAGGCGCTAGGAATGTTACCGAGTATACGGGTTGCTTTCCTCCTCACACCGCTAATTTACATCGGGCTACGAATGGCGAGAAAACCACCCTTACAGGCGTAATGCGGGTCGTTCAACCTAACTGGCGAGATAAATATCTACTGCAAACAAAGGCTGAAGTCTACTATCAAATCCAGGTGGGTGAGCAAAGGTTGTGGATTGAACACAATGAAATGTCGAGTTTGGCCTCCTCAATAGCAGGAGGGATGAGTATGGTGTGTTTGCAACTACTGGTTAAAAGTCAGTGTAGGTAAGCAATATCGCTCTAATTATTCACGGTATTGCGGTGCAAAAAGAACTTATGAGCATCGCTTTGGGCGACTAATATACCTTTTTGATTAAACACTTTCATAACCAAAGAGTGCTCGCCACGATTGATACCACGCAAAGAAAACTGAGTATTACTTTGTTTTGGCCCTGTGGCTGTTCCGTTGAGAAAGAGTTGCACGCTTAAACCTTGGGTAAATCTTGGTTCTATGGTGCCAGTTACGTATACACTGCCACTATTATCACGGATTGTTTGCTCATGCTCAGGAGAAGTGATTTTAGCTGTATATTGAATCGTTGGTGTTGTATCCGTTTGTTCGAGAATTTTAGTATCAACACTTGGCATGGTTAAAGCGCTGGCGTTGAGTTTGACTTCTTTTGAACCTGGTTGCGGTACATCCGAATAGACCCAATGGCCGTTTTTGTCTTTCCAGCGATAGATTTTTGGATTGGACTCTGCTGCAGCATCAATGCTTGTTAGGGTTAGCGTCATGCTAACCGACATTATAAGAAACCACTGACGCACCACAACTCTCCACAGTAAACTACTGTTCATACTTTAGTATAGTGTTGTTGGAATTGCGAGTTACAAATGAGTAACTCCGAGAATAAATTTATTCGAGATATTTAATTTAACCTTTTGAATTAAATTAAAAAAGCCCGTAATTACGGGCTTGAGAACACATATGATTAAGAGTGCCAGAAACGCATAATGAGTTTTGGCTCTACAAGCTCAATACCGCGGTACTGAGCGTAGTAGTCTGTTAGCGATTAAACGCTGTAGTACATTTCGAACTCAACTGGGTGAGTTGTCATGTTTAATTTTTCAACTTCTTTCGACTTAAGTGTGATGTACGCATCGATTAGGTCGTCAGTGAATACGCCACCTTGAGTTAAGAACTCACGGTCAGCATCTAGAGAAGCAAGCGCTTCGTCAAGTGATGCTGCAACTGTTGGGATTTCTGCTGCTTCTTCCGCTGGTAGGTCGTACAAATCTTTGTCCATTGCATCGCCAGGGTGGATCTTGTTGCGGATACCGTCAAGACCAGCCATCAACTGCGCTGCGAAAGCTAGGTATGGGTTAGCCGCAGGATCTGGGAAGCGTACTTCGATACGACGACCCTTTTCTGATGGGATCACCGGGATACGGATTGATGCTGAGCGGTTACGTGCTGAGTATGCAAGCATAACTGGCGCTTCAAACCCTGGTACTAGACGCTTATAAGAGTTTGTTGCTGGGTTAGTGAATGCATTGATTGCTTTAGCATGCTTAATGATACCACCAATGTAGTAAAGCGCTTCTTCAGATAGACCGCCGTACTTGTCGCCTGCGAAGATGTTCTTGCCGTCTTTAGCAAGTGATTGGTGGCAATGCATGCCTGAACCGTTATCACCAACGATTGGCTTAGGCATAAAGGTTGCTGTTTTACCGTATAGGTGAGCCATGTTGTGGATAACGTACTTCATCTCTTGGATTTCGTCTGCTTTAGTTACCATAGTATTAAAGCGAGTCGCAATCTCATTTTGACCAGCAGTTGCTACTTCGTGGTGGTGCGCTTCAACAACGTGGCCCATCTCTTCAAGTACTAAACAAGTAGCTGCACGCCAATCATTGGACGAATCTACCGGTGCTACTGGGAAGTAACCACCTTTTACGCCAGGACGGTGACCTGTGTTACCACCTTCGTAGTCTTTGTCTGAGTTCCAAGCCGCTTCTTCAGCATCAATTTTGTACATTGAGCCAGACATGTCAGTTTTAAATTTAACATCGTCAAACAAGAAAAACTCTGGCTCAGGACCGAATAATACGGTGTCTGCAATACCCGTTGAACGCATGAACTCTTCAGCGCGTTTAGCTACTGAACGTGGGTCACGCTCGTAACCTTGGTGTGTGTTTGGTTCAACCACGTCACAACGGACGATAAGGGTTGTTTCTTCTGCGAATGGGTCTAGCTTAGCACTTTCTGCGTCAGGCATAAGTACCATGTCAGATTCGTTGATGCCTTTCCAACCAGCGATAGATGAGCCATCAAACATTTTGCCGTCTTCAAAGAAGTCTTCATCGGCTTGATGATGCGGGATCGATACGTGTTGTTCTTTACCTTTTGTATCTGTGAAACGTAAGTCAACAAATTTTACGTCGTGCTCTTTAATAAAATCTAAAACCGATTGTGACATGTGTCCTCCGACTCGTTGGGTTATTTTTTGCTGCAATGTACTGCAATTGCACCTTGATAAGCGTTAATCGTGCCAATTGTTTAACTGTTTGATTTTTAGTAATTTATTTAAATTCACTGATCTGTGAACGGATGTTTTGCACTAAATTGGTGCGTAAGTGTTCCATGGTGGTGCGTAATATTTTTCCTGACAACGACACTTTCCATTTCTGTTGTAGTTGATATTGATTAAATGCTCAAGGTATCAAGATATCGAATAGCTAAAAATTGCTCGAGTATATTCAGTTGTCTGCACTAATGGTGGTCTGGTATTGAGCAGAAAATTGAAATTAATTTCTAAATTTATAGAAAAAATACATTCTAAATATTGCATATAAAGCACCTTTCTTTAGGTATTTAATCGAAACTTTTCTTTGCTCATTAACTGCTTCTTAGATTAATTTTTACATCTTTTGTTTATATACGCTAACACCAAAGAGCCCGCATTTTATAGGCGACTTTTTGTTCACCATTTATTTGTCTGTATTTGGGTGAATGATACTGCATGTGAGGAAGTTGTATGTACATTATGCAATTTTGTATTTCTCAATTGTGTCCTGTGTGTTAATTGTGTTAATTGAGTTAATTTTTGTTTTGTTTTTTGTGTTGATCAGTTTCATTTTTTGGGTACTATGTACCTGATATTAATAAGTTGAGTCTAATGTTAAAGGGGCTACTTGATGCACTCTAATAGGCTAAATTTTCGTTTGTTACTGTTGATATGCAAGGAAGAAGTAAGGTGTTTTCTCGAGAGTCATTAGCATTAAGATTTGTTATTTTAGTATTTATTCCCCTCCTTATAATCATCTCTTATTTTTACTTAGACGAGAGAGAAACTTTACCTCTGGATAATATCACATTAAGCGATAGCGCTTTGAGTAACAAAGTGAGTATCTCTAGAGATAAATACGGAGTTCCAAATATAAGCGCGAAAAGTGATCATGATGCTTTTTTCGCTATGGGATATGTTCAAGCTCAAGATCGGCTTTGGCAAATGGAGTTACAGCGCCGACTAATTAAAGGTACTTTGAGTGAGGTCTTTGGAGCATCAACAATTGAGCGTGATAAATATATGCGTACTTTGGGGCTTGCTGATGCTGCAAAAGAGGCGCTAAAAAGTTTAGGGAAGCGGGAAAAAGGCATCTTAGTTGCCTTCTCTGAAGGAGTGAATGCGTATATCAGAGATTCTGAAAACCTACCAATTGAGTTTAGGGTTTTTGGTGTCGTTGCTTCAAATTGGTCTCCTGAAGATTCATTAATGGTAGGTAAGCTACTTTCTTACTCTCTGAGTTTTGCTGCTAATTATGAACGCGCCAGAGTACAAGCTGCCGCTAAATTACCAGTGGACTATTTACACTCAATCTATCCAGAGCTTAATGATCAGCAATCTTTATCAGAGGATATATCACGTGTCGCTAAATTGGATGAGACGTTAAGCCAGTTAGCGAGTATCGAAGAAGCTTTATTGCTAGAGCATGGGATTGGAGGCAAATTTGCCGGGAGTAACGCTTGGGCAATTTCTGGGGAGTTAAGTGCTTCGGGCGATGCGATGTTGGCGAATGATCCTCATCTCTCTTTCCAAATGCCTTCATTATGGTATCGAGCGTCTTTGTTAGGCGGCGAAGTAAACGCATCAGGTATGACCATTCCAGGATTGCCTGTAATTGTATTTGGACATAATGCTCATATTGCTTGGGGCGGTACTAACATGCCCGCGGATACGCAAGATTTGGTCATAGTGGACCTTAATCGAGGAGGGAATTCTGCAGGAGAGAAAATTGTTCAAAGGGTAGAGGAGATCGCGGTTAAGGCTGACTTCCCAGCTCAATTTAGAAAAGCCCCAGAGACTATAAAACATACGGTTGCACAATCAAAATATGGGCCTATTCTAGATTATAGTGCTGGCGCGTCTCATGGGTATGCACTGAGATGGACAGCTTTAAATGACAGTGATACTTCTATTTCTGCCTTGATCGACCTGAATTATGCTTCTAATTGGGAAGAGTTCAGGAATGCGCTCCAGCTTCTTATCACGCCGACAATCAATTTTGTTTATGCAGATCGCCTAGGCAATATAGGCCTCAATAGCGCGGGTAAAGTTCCGCTTCGCAAAAAACATTCTGGAGCCATACCTGTTAATCAGTATGAGTTTGAATGGACTGGGTACATTCCTTGGGAAAGTATGCCAACGGAATTCAACCCTAAAAAAGGCTATATCATTAATGCCAACCAAAAACATGTCTCTGAGGATTATCCTTACTTCATTTCTATGGACTGGGCTCCTTCATATAGAGCGGAACGTATAGCATCTCTTATAGAAGGTGAGTTAAAGCGAGGACACAAACTTTCCATCGATACTTTCCGGAGTATTCAAGGTGATGTACTTGACTTAGGGGCGATAGATCTACTCAACCTTCTTAGAAATGACTATCCAAATCTGAAGCCTTTACTTGGTGAGCTACTACATTGGGACGGAGATTATAAATCTGACCCTGACGTTGGTGCTATATACCAAGTCATGATCAGAAATTTAAAAGTCAAATTATTCCATTCACAAAGTCTTGCTACACAATTTGGTGGCGGGCTAACCGCATCTAGTCTAACCGACAAACAGTTATTGCTCGCCTTACAAGACCATGAATTATGGTGTTCTGACACTTCAGAAAAATGTACAGATGAAATTAGGGATTCCTATCAAGCGACTTTAGTTGAACTTGAGCGTAAGTTTGGCGCTAGGCCGTGGTCATGGGGAGAGCTTGCGCCGAGAACTTTCGCGCATCAACCCTTTAGTGAAGCGGACTTTTCGAGACGAATTTTTGAGCGGCAGATCACTGGAGCTGGTTCATTAGATACCGTGAATGCCGCCGGTTATCGGTTTGATAGTGCTGATGGATATGAGCAGATATTTGGTGCTGGGTTTCGCCAAATTATGGTGTCGAGTAAGCAGGAAGGGTTTAAGTCTTGGTACATCAATTCAACGGGTCAGTCCGGCAATATCATGAGCCCACACTATGATGACATGATCGACTTATATGAAAGTAATCAATTAGTTACTGAAACACCGCAATAAATATAATAATTAATAAAAAGGAATTGTAATGAGGTTACTCTCCGAATTAGGAAAGACGGCGCCTAACTCTGTCTTTATTTCACTGTTGAGCGGCGCGATCGCAGGCCTTATCTACGCGTCGCTAGTTCCAGTTATTCTAATCGCAATTGAAGAGTTTAGCTATGTATTAGACGGCACCGCAGATTTTGTTGAGGTGCTGGGCGTGCAAATAGCACATCCAAATTTAGCGCTGTTATTTTTAGGTATTTGCGCTGCGATTTTTATTTTGCAATCAGTGTCAATGATTGCATTACAAAAGTCAGCATTAATGCTTGCGAGTAATATCCGAAAAAGGTTGTTTGAAAAGATTCTAGGGGCTCCAATCGAGAACCTTGAGTCAGTTGGAACTTCTAAATTACTCGTTGTATTAAGTACAGATATCAGTCGAATTATGATGGGGGCGCAAGCAGTTCCTGGTCTGTTAGTCAGTTCAGTTATTTTGTTAGGTGTATTTTTATATATCTACTTTTTAAGTATGGGGGCATTTCTATTTTTATTGGTTTGTTTAGTTGTTTCAGTTATTACCTATCAAATTCCTATCATCTATTCCATGAGGTTTTTTAATAAATCAAGACAAGAAACAGATGAACTTCAAAAATCATTTCGCTCTTTACTAATGGGAGCGAAAGAGTTGAAAGTTAATAATGTTAAGCGAGAGTCATTTATTAAAAATGAGTTGCTTAAAGCTGAAAATGAAATGCGTGAAACACTTACTAAAACGTATAACTATACAATCTTTGCTGAAAACTATGGGATGCTATTAACCTATCTAATTATCGCCGTTTTGGTTTTCTCTTTTGTTAATTACTACTCGATTGGTCATGGTGAATTACTGGGTATAGTTATGGTTCTGCTATATATATCCGGCCCAATTCGATGGATATTGCAATCAATAGCTCCAATTTATAGAGCTAATGCGTCATATAATAAAGTAGATCTGATTCTTGCATCTTTGTCTAAGGAGGTAGAGAGTGAATTAACCCCGGTTAGTAACTGGGAAAAAGTAACTTTCGATAATACTTGCTTTTCTTATAAAAAATCTAATTTTGAAGTTGGCCCAATTTCTTTTAGTTGTAGACGCGGAGAAATAACTTTTATTGTTGGAGGGAATGGATCGGGTAAATCAACCTTCTGTAAGGTCGCTACACTTCATTATAGGGCAACATCAGGAAATATTATCTTTGATGATGTGAAAGTTGATGAAAGCAATATTGATAGTTATCGCCAGTCAATAAGTGTTATCTATAGTGATTATCACTTATTTGAAAAGCTGCATGGAATTGATTTAGAAAATAGTGATGTTATAGATGAAATTAATTATTGGTTAGTGAAGCTTAACCTCGATGAGAAGGTGTTTTTAGAAGGAGATGGATTCTCTACTTTAGAACTTTCAGATGGTCAAAAAAGAAGGTTAGCATTAATAGCTAGTATTGTAGAAGATAAAGATTTTTATTTATTTGATGAATGGGCTGCAGATCAAGATCCTCAATTCAGAGAGATTTTTTACAAAGAAATCCTACCTATTTTAAAGTCAAGAAATAAGTTGATTATAGTTATAACTCATGATGATAGATATTATAACTTATCAGATCAGCTCGTTCATTTAGATAAAGGAGAGGTTCAGCTAAGTGCTTCAAGGTTAAATTATGGCGAGGCTAAGGCTGAAAAATCAAATTTTAAAAACTCAGAAAATAATAAGGATAACGCATATGAGGTTTGATTTTTCTCTAGCGCAGAAGGATGTTTACTTCGATCAGCTACATTGTATTGGTAATGCTAAATATAATATTGGTGGATATGTTGATATAAGCTCGGCAAATGTCACATCTTTATTAGAAGCAAGTGATCAGGTTATAGCAAGTAACCCTATGTTTAGTTTGACTATTGAGCATGAGCATGATGGTCCCAAGGCAAGATTTGATAACGCTTTACATATTAAGTCTACGGTGGTTGATTATAGAGACGCTATTGAACCGATTAAGTCAGCGCAGGAGCTTGTGAAAGAAATATTTTCTCAGCCCTTTGATCTTAAGGGAAGATGCCTCTACAAAACTTATATCATTCAACTGACAGATCAAAGGATCTGGTTTGTAGGTGTAGCGCATCATTTGCTGATTGATGGCTGGGGGTTTGCGCTATGGGCTGAGGCACTTTCAAAAGCTTATGAATCAAAAGAATATCAGGTTAATGAGCACGCGCAGCAAAACTATTTTGAACAAGACTCAGTATACTTGGAGTCAGAACGGTATCAGAAAGATAAGGAATTTTGGAAGTCTTACTTGCATTGTTCTAAAAGGAATATACTTGTTCCAAATAGGAAGTTGGAATCGAAAAGCTCAAGTGAGAGAGTTGTTTTTTCAGTAGCGCGAGATAAGTATGAAAGCTTATTTTCAAACAAAGGGTTTCTAGCTAAGTCCCCTGGTACTGTATTTTTGTCTCTTGTTTTTATAATGTTCTCTAGACTATATAGAGAGCGTAATTTTAATGTAGGGTTACCAGCTCACAATCGAAAATCAGCGAAACAAAAGAATGATATAGCTCTATATACAAGTGTTAGCCCTATATCACTAGCTTATACATCAGACACCTCATTTGATCAGTTTCTTAGCTATGTAGCTTCTGAGCAAAAAAAAATATATCGACATCAGAAATACCCAATTGGTCATATTGTTTCTGGTATGGGCCCTGAAGCAAGAAGTGGTCTCTATGATGTGTGTGTGAACTTCTTAAAATTAAATAATAGTTGTCGCTTTGCTAAAGCGCATGCATCTTACCATTATATCGAAAACCCTTTCCAAACTACTCCTTTTAACTTAACCATTTGGGACAATGGAGAAGTGCAGCCTGTTGAGCTACAGGTGGATTATCACATGGGGTACTTTTCAAAAGAGGAAATTGCACAGCTTTTAGAAATACTTTTTTCTCTTCTAGAACAAGTTTCAAATAATCCAGAGGTAAAACTCTCTGAATTAATGCTTACATCTGAGAAAAATAAATCGTTATCTCTGTCCGACACTGGACTTGATGAGGAAATACAACCATTTATTACCTTATTTTTGGAGCAAGTGCGGAAATCTCCGAATACCGTAGCTGTGTCGTGTCAAAACAGAGAACTTACTTATGAAGCCTTAGATCTTTCTTCAACGCGGCTTGCATTGAGATTCAAGGAAATCGGGGTCAAAGCCGGTGATCTCGTAGGGCTAATGCTTCATCGCTCAGAAAGAATGGTGGAAGCGATTGTAGCGCTGAGTAAAATTGGAGCTGGTTTTGTGCCGATGGATCCGAGCTATCCAGTTAGCCGCCTAAAGCATATGGCACATGACAGTAATATTTCATTGCTTGTCATCGATAGTGATTTCTCTGAGTTAGCATTTGAGCTAACAGATAAGATTTATATTGTAGAGTCACTTTGTGAAAATACCGCTGTTGAAATCGGCTCGACTACCGTAGCCAAAAACGATAGCACTGCTTATGTTATATATACCTCGGGCTCTACAGGTACGCCAAAAGGCGTTGAAATTTCGAATCTATCTTTAGCTAACTTTTTGCTCTCAATGAGGAAAAAACCAGGAATCAGCCATGGAGATAGATTATTAGCCGTCACTCCATTTAGTTTTGATATATCTATTTTAGAACTATTACTTCCGTTAATAAGTGGAGCGACGGTCAAAGTATTTCCTTCACGTATAACCCATGATCTGCAAGGTTTGGTTGATGAAATTAACAAACCTGATACCAGCATCGTACAGATGACTCCTAGCGCATGGAAGTTGGTATTAGCTTCTGGCTGGCAAGGTAAACCTAGCTTAAAGGCGCTTGTGGGAGGAGAAGCTCTGCCACAGCATTTAGCAACTGAGCTAACAAGCAAGGTTGATGCGCTTTGGAATATGTATGGGCCAACTGAAACAACAATTTGGTCAAGCTGTATCCGAGTGGAAGAGAGTTGGAGTGTAAATTCAATAGGCCATCCAATCGCTAATACACAGATGGCAATTCTAGATAGCCAGCATAGCTTCATGCCTGTGGGTTGGACGGGGGAGTTATACATCAGTGGTAAGGGGTTGGCAAAAGGCTACTTTAATCAACTTGAGCTAACTGCTAGTCGCTTCATTAGTTGTAATGGAGAGCGTTGGTATAATACGGGAGATTTAGCGAAAATACAGCCAGATGGTAGTGTTGAATTTGTAGGACGAATAGATACTCAAGTTAAATTCCAAGGGTACAGAATAGAACTAGGTGAAATAGAGTCAATACTGAAAAAGTTACCGAATATCTCTGACGCAGTTGTTCTAATCAAGACATCTGACTCTGGTCATCAGTGTTTATGTGCTTACTATATCTCTGAAAATGATGAGTTATCCTCTGAACATTTGAGAGCCGCCGCTTCTGAATACCTTCCATTACATATGCTTCCAAGCCATTGGCAAGCACTTAAAGCGTTTCCTTTAACACCAAGTGGCAAACTAGATAGTAAGTCGCTTTCACTACCTTCGAGTTTTGCACAAGTAAGCACAACTGAAAATGAAGATCGTTTGATACAGGAGCTGGCAGCCGTTATTTGCCATCACCTTCAGATACCTCACCTTGATGCAGAGACAAACTTTTTTGATGCAGGAGCAAGATCCCAAGAAATGGTTGAGCTTGTGCCAAAGTTGAATGAAGCATTGAGTTTGTCACTAACTGTTGTCGATATGTTTAGTTATCCCTCACTTAACGCGCTGGCTCAAGTCATTGATGCCTCTGCGACCCGCAACTCCGAGGCAAAAAGCCGAACAGAGCAACTTCAATCAGGCAAATCAAGGCTTCAAAGAAGATTGAATACAAGGAAACAAGTCAATGAGTACTAATCAAAATTATCATGGTGCTGAAATCGCAGTCATAGGTATGTCTTCGCGATTCCCCAAAGTGAACTCGACACAAGAGTTTTGGCAATTGTTGCGAGAAGGCCGGTGTGGATTGTCAACATTCTCTTCTGAAGAGTTAGAGCGTGCAGGTGTGGATAGTGAGCTGATATCGCAAGACTCTTATGTTCCAGTTAAGGGGGTTGTGGAAAATGCGATGGCCTTCGACGCAGAGTTTTTTGGATATAGTGAGCGTGAAGCTATTTTAATGGATCCTCAATTGAGGCTCTATCATGAGACTGCTTGGCAAGCTCTTGAAGATGCTGGTTGTGGGAGAGAGACGTTAAATGAGAGGTTGCTGGGCGTTTTTGGTGGAGCTTCAGCAAACCCATTATGGACAGCTCAATTTAGCCAAGCCGCTTCTGAAGGTGGTGCACAAGCTTACGAGATAATTAATCTCGTTAGTCGAGACTTTTTTAATACTCGTTTGGCATACAAGTTCAATCTAAATGGCCCTGCTGTGACTGTACAGTCAGCTTGTTCAACAGGCTTAGTTGCAATTCACCAAGCTTGTCAAAGTCTGTTAAGTGGGGATAGTGATATTGCGTTAGCTGGAGCTGTTTCATTATCTACCAACCCAGCTTTAGTTGAACCAGATATACAAGGATATGTTTATCAAGAGGGAATGATCCTCGCTCCTGATGGTCAATGTAGGCCATTCGATGAAAGTGCTCAGGGGACGGTCTTGAGTGATGGAGTCGGGTTTGTCGTTTTAAAGCGACTACATGATGCAATTACCGATGGTGATCAAATTCATGCTGTTATTAAAGGTTCAGCAATTAATAACGATGGTAATAATAAAGTAGGATATACCGCACCAAGTGTTGCAGGCCAGCGAGATGTGTTAAGTACAGCACTACAGATTGCTGGTGTTGAGCCACAAGGCATCGGTTACATTGAAACTCATGGAACAGGAACAAAGCTGGGAGACCCTATAGAGGTGCAGGCTTTGAACCAAGTATATGGCGTTAATAGATCAACGCCTTGTTTAATTGGCTCAGTAAAAAGCAACTTTGGCCATTTAGATACCGCAGCAGGTATCGCTGGGTTTATTAAGGCGGTACTCGCTATAAAGCATGGTGGGATTCCAGCAAGCTTGCATTACAAGGATGCAAATCAGAAGTGCCAGTTTTCTGAATCTGGGCTAATGGTATCGGATCACTTCCAGCAATGGCCATCAGCAGGGGTAAAACGTGCCGGCGTCAGCTCGTTTGGGATTGGTGGAACAAACGCGCATATTATTTTAGAAGAGTATCGAAAACCCGCAATGGAATCAGTGCAACAAAGTGCTGCCTTTATTCCTGTTACTGGTCATTCTAAAGAGAGTCTACAACGTAACTTAGCCGCAATGCAGAGCTGGTTGCGGTCAAATACTAACGATTCACTATCTGCTGCTTATACTATGTTATTTAAGCGTTCAAAGCAGAGTATTAAGTCTGCACTTGTTCATGATGCCGACAATCAATACATAGCGACAGCGTTTAATAAGGAGCTGCACCCTGAATCACTGGTATTCATGTTTAGTGGTCAAGGCTCTCAATACTCTAAGATGGCACAATGGCTATATAAGAATGATACAAAATTTAGAGAAGTAGCAGAGTTATGCTCTACACACATAGATGAGCTCACAGGTGTTAATGTATGCGAATTACTTTGGGGAAATACTGAGCAGATAGCAAGTGACGAACAGTTACGAGCAACAAAACTTGCGCAACTTACACTGTTCACCGTTGAGTTTGCAATTGCTCAAAGTCTAATTGATAAAGGGTATCGGCCTAGTGCGTTAATTGGGCATAGTCTTGGTGAGTATGTTGCTGCGACAGTCGCTGGGGTATTCAGCCTTCAAGACGCGATAAAGGTTATTAGCGCTAGAGCCCAAATTATGTCTCGTGCTACGCCGGGGAAAATGATTGCAGTGAATGGCAGTTGGACTCAGTTTGACACCTCAAAGTGGTCGAATGTATCAATTGCGGCTATTAATTCTGAAAAGAACTATGTTGTTGCTGGAGCAGTCCAGGATATTGAGATATTTATTTCAGATGCACGAAGCAATGGATTAGAAACTACAGAGCTCAGTACATCAAGTGCATTTCACTCGTCATTAATGGATCCACTGTTAAGTGACTTTGAAGCTGAGTTCAAAGGGATTCAACTGAATACTCCCAATATGCCGATTATCTCAAATGTGACAGGTGATTGGGCAGGTGAGCAGGAACTATGTGATGTCTCTTATTGGGTTAAGCACTTGCGTCATACGGTTCAATTTCACAAAGGTATCAGCACGCTGTTGTCAGGACCAAGTCGAGCTTTTGTTGAAGTTGGTCCAGGTAATACGCTAGCCAACATTGTGTCACGCCATGGGCAATTAGAAAGTCAGAGTTTAGTCCTGCATACCACCCGCGCAAAAAGAAACGAAAAGAATGAACATACAGCATTCAATAAGTGTTTAGGGCAGCTTTATACGCTTGATATTGAACCTGATTGGAGCAGGGTACTTCAAGGTTTTAACAAGATCGCCGACCTTCCTCCTTATCAATTTGATAGCAAAGTTTATAAAACTCAGTTTTCAGGTTTTAGAGAAACGGCAGAAGAGGATGTTGAAGGATTTTATAAGCAACAGTGGAGTAAACAAGCGCTATCACTCCTATCACAGGATAGTGACAATAAAGGTAATATACTCGTTCTCGATGATAACAGTCATTTTTCCCAAAATATTATCAAGCAGTTAGAGTTGGAAACAGCAAGCACAATAACGACTGTTAGGGTTGGAGAAGTATTTAAGCGAGAGGATGAAAACCGCTACATTATGAGAGCGGAAATATTTGAAGATTATGAAAAGCTAGTTGCGGAATTAACGCGGTTAGTGACATTACCGACAAAAATTATCTCATTTTGGCCAAGTTTAAGCACTATTGACAACTATCATAGCATCCTCACATATCTCCATTTAGCAAGAGCATTCTCAAATGTCTCTTACCAAGATGAGATGAGTTGGTTTGCGATAACAACAGAAGCTTGTAACGTTACAGGTATAGAGTTGCTTAAACCCGAACAAGGGCTGGTGTACGGCACACTGAAAGTAATTTCTCAAGAGCATCAGAACATTTCAGCGCATCAAATTGACTTTGATAGTTCAAGTTTTAGTCAGTCTCAGTTACTTCCAATAATACGTTCTAAAAAATTGTCCACTGTAAGTGCGGTGCGAGGCAGAAATCTTTGGCAACCAGAGTTTCTAAAAATTGGCAAGGAGCTAGAAAAGAGCAGTTCACCTGTAGTTATTCGTGATAATGCGACTTATGTAATTACAGGTGGATTCGGAGGTGCAGGACAAGAACTTGCTCGTTATTTAGCGTCAACATATAAAGCAAACTTAGTGTTAGTGAGTCGAACAGACCGTTCATCTTCTCCTCTTATTGCTGAATTGAACTCCTATGGTGCCAATGTAACTTGCCTTGAGGCGGATGTAAGTACACCGCGATCAGCTCAAATAATCTGGGACAAAGCCGTCACTGAGTTTGGCCAAGTTAGCGGTGTATTTCACCTAGCGGGACTGCCAGGTGAAACGATGGTGATGAACCAAACAAATGAAATTGTGCATAAGGTACTAGCTGCAAAGCTGGGAACTGCCAACGCTTGGGTTGATATTTGCGAGCGTGAAGAGATGGAGTTCGTCGTACTATTTTCTTCGGTTACGGGGATTTTAGGTGGCATGGGTCAAAGTGACTATAGCTCAGCCAATGCTGGTTTGGATTGTATAGCAGAAGCAGCTCACAGTAGAGGTATAGATAGAGTTTTCAGTATTCGCTGGGATGCTTGGAAAGAAGCTGGAATGGCTGTAGAGGCATTAAATGGCAGAAGACGGATTACAGCGCATCAAACTCATCCACTGTTGGGCGATCAAATTATCAATGAGTCAGGCCAGACAGTCTACTGTAAGCAATTTCATACAGAGAGGGATTGGCCGCTTGCTGAGCATTGGGTTATGGGTTTACCAACGATTCCTGGTGCAACCTATTTGGAGATGGCTGCAGCTGCATTTCAGCATTCAACCCCTTCAAAGCACATCACTTTAAAAGACGTATACTTTTTATCTGGTGCAGCCCTATCTGCAGGAGATTGGTCTGATTTATATACCAACCTAACAGTCGATGGCAATGGTACTCAATTCGAAATTACGAGTTATCAGCCGAGTAATGAGTTGTACCAAATTCATGCGAAAGGGCAGGTAAGTGGAGTTTCGAGCGCGCAGCCAGAAAGCATGTCGATTAATGAGCTAATTAATTCAATTCAAGGAAGAGTATTCGACAATGTTTCTGGTGCTGCAGACCTTGGGGCTCAAGCTCTTGGTGTGAGCCGAAATGCAGAGCAGCACGATCAGTTGATGAAGTATGGTGAGAGATGGAACTGTTTTGAAAAGGTGTGGATCGGCGAGCGCTCAGGCCTAGCTAAAATGCACTTACCTGCACAGTTCGATACTGATATTAATGACTACAGTTTACATCCTGCCTTACTGGATTGCGCAACCTCTTATCTGAGAGCTTTTATTGATGGTGGCGTCTATATACCAATTAGCTATGCAAAGCTTACCCAATATTCGAAGCTAGAAGGTCAGTTTTATAGTTTTGTCGAGTTGCAGAGTCAGGACAGCAAATCGGGAGTCATGAGCTTTGATATTTGTTTACTCAGCTTAACAGGAGAGCAGCTAGTAACTATTTCAAATTTCACGATGAAGAAAATTGAAACAGACTTAGCTAGCTCTTCAAGTAAGGTAAGCAATATACCTCTTAGTGAATTTGTATATAAACATAAAGCGATGCCTGCAGGCATTGATAATAGTACTGCAATGAGTGTTATCGAACAGACATTAGCTCACCGTCAGCCAGTAACTTTGTATGCAGCATCGGATTTTATAAAGCGCTATGAAAACTCCGCAGATGGTGACACTGGTTTATTCGACCTGAATGACGCGTTACCACAACAAACACGACCTAGACCTGATTTGGAAGTGGATTTTGTTGCAGCAAAAACTCCCACTCAAAAATCATTAGTGTCAATTTGGGAGCAAATGCTTGGATTAGAAAAAGTAGGGATTCAAGACGACTTCTTTGAGCTTGGTGGGGACTCTCTCGTTTTGATGCAGATCCATAAAAAAGTACAACAAACATTTGATGAAAAAATAGCGGTTGTTGAACTGTATAACTATCCGACAATTCAAAAACTCGCCGAATATATAGACTCTTCATCTAACGAAGATGACGATACTTTATCTCAGGTTTCTTCTCGAGTTGAGAAGAAAAAAGCAGCAGCCCTTCGCCGCAGAAAAAAACAACAAAAGGACTAACAGAAAATGAAATCAACAGAAGAATTAAAAGAATATTATCAGGATGACATTGCCGTTATTTCAATGGCTGGTCGCTTCCCCGGTGCAAACAGTGTCGAAGAGTTTTGGCATAACCTTGAAAATGGTGTCGAGTCAGTCAGGTTTTTTAGTCAAGAAGAGCTATTGAACTTAGGGGTTGATCCTGCACTTTTAGAAAACCCGAACTTTGTTGGTGCTGAGGGGGTACTTGAAGGCGTTGAGAATTTTGATGCTGAATTCTTTGGTTTCTCGCCTAGAGAAGCTGAATTGTTAGACCCACAGCATCGGATCTTCCTTGAGGTAATTTGGGAGCTGTTAGAAAGAGCGGGTTATGGTGCTGAAGAAGGCGACAACATCATTGGTGTTTATAGTGGAGCCGGTGCTAGTTCCTATCTGTCGAGAAACTTATTATCACACCAAGACTATGTAAGGGACGTTGGGACCTTTAAAGTCTCTCTCTCAACGGGACAAGACTTTGTCTCGACAAGAGCAAGCTACAAGCTTGGCTTATCTGGACCTAGTATCAATATTAATACTTTATGTTCGTCTTCAGCTGTTGCTGTTCACTATGCGAGGGAAGCGTTGCTTGCATATCAATGTGACATTGCGGTAGCTGGAGGAGTTACAATATCAAACTCAAGAGAAGATGCTTTATTTTACCAAGAGGGCGGCATAGGGTCCTTTGATGGTCACTGTAGAGCCTTCGATGCGAGGGCTGCCGGTACAGTTGCTGGGAATGGTATTGCGCTTGTTGCTTTGAAACGCATGGAAGATGCACTAGAAGATGGCGATCAGATCCTTGGCGTACTAAAGAGCAGTGCAATTAATAACGATGGCGGGGACAAAGCAAGTTATACCGCGCCAAGCCCTGAAGGGCAATCGAGGTGTATTACAGAAGCTCTTGAAAGCGCAGAGATAGATCCTGCGACGATTAGCTATATAGAAGCACATGGAACAGGTACTAACTTGGGGGATCCGATAGAAGTATCTGGTTTGACTAGAGCATTTCAACGCTATACGGATAAAAAGCAATTCTGTGGCATTGGTTCTGTGAAAACAAATATTGGGCACCTCGTATCAGCGGGGGGAGTTGCCAGTATGATAAAGACGTTGAAGGGGATGGAGCATCACAAGATACCTGCAAGTCTAAACTTTGAACAACCTAATCCAAAAATTGATTTTGCTAATAGCCCATTTTTCGTTGTTGATAAAACGATCCCGTGGGAACCAAGTGCAGGTGACAAGTTAAGAGCTGGTATTAGTTCATTTGGCATTGGTGGAACGAATGCACATTTAATCGTAGAAGAAGCGCCTGAGTTACCTAAGTCTGATTCAGCTAGTGGACTTCATCTAATCGTGTTGTCTGCAAAAACAGCATCCTCATTAGTAAAAACGAAAGAAAACCTGCTTGAGCACTTGAAGTGCTGCCCAGAGCTAAATATTGCTGACGTTGCTTACACGTTACAAGTCGGTAGGAGAAATTTTAAACACAAGTTTGTCACTGTTGTCAGTTCAATAGATGAATTAAAGAATAAGCTGACAGGAGACGACAAGCGATTCACGATCCAAAGTGCCCAGAACAAAACAGAGCGAGATATTTGTTTTATGTTCCCCGGTCAAGGTAGTCAGTATGTCGGTATGGCGAAAGCTTTATATGAAAATGAAGCTGAGTTCAAAAAGCATTTAGATCAGTGCTTTGAATTAATACACACGCATTGCTCTTTGTCCTTAAAAGAACTTTTGTTTTGTGAGAATTCAACTGCTGCCAGTACACAACTTAAACAAACTCAGAATGCTCAATTAAGTTTATTTAGTGTTAGTTATGCACTAGCTAAACTGCTAATAAGTTGGGATGTAAAACCACAAAGCATGATTGGTCACAGTATCGGTGAGTATGTTGCAGCGTGTTTGTCCGGTGTATTTACTCTGGAGAATGCAATAAGACTCGTTGCAAAGCGTGGTGAGCTCATGGCGGGTATGCCACATGGCAAAATGTTGTCGATTCCAATCGCTGCAAGTGAAGTGTCTAACTGGGTAAGAGAGGGAGTTTGGCATTGCGTTCAAAATAGCGAACATTCACAGGTTTTGGGAGGGCAGCCTGAAGCAGTTGACGCTTTATTAGCTGAACTAAATGCAGCAGGAATTGAAGCTTCTCTGCTACATACATCTCATGCGTTTCACAGCGGGATGATGGCTGCTGCACTTCAGCCATTCATAGAGTTTGCAAGCACAATACCGATGAATAAACCAACTATCCCGTTTATCTCAAATGTATCGGGTGATTGGGCTGAGGAAGAAGTTTGCAGCCCAGAATATTGGGCTAAACACCTGCGTCAAACTGTGAAATTTAACGATGGATTAGAGACATTATGGTCTGAGGATACTAGCCGTGTGTACGTTGAAGTTGGCCCAGGGACTACCTTACGATCATTTATAAAGACGTTGAGCAATAACCAAGCTCATGTTGCAAGTACATTACCTAAACCTGCAGAGCAAGAGTTGACTCTGGAAAGTATCGCATTTACGCGTGCTGAAATATGGGCAGCGGGGATCACACTACCTTTTGAAGAGTATTATTCTACGCAAAAGCGCCACAGAGTTCGTCTTCCTACCTATGCATTTGAGCCAAAGAGATATTGGATTGAACCTGCAGCAACAGGTAAGCAGTTATTTAAACCTGATTTAATTTTAACGAAAGATTCTGATATGCCCAGCACCACAAAACCGCTTGTAGAGGGGGCATTACGTTGGGAGTTAAAAGCGGTTGAACAACATACGACGTTGTCAGACGCACAATTGGCAGCTATCAAGGCGATGCAACAAGGTGTTACAGAGCAGCTTGCGACTATTCTTGGTAGTAGTATGGATGTCAAAGGTGAAGGCTTAGAGTTAAAGTTTGCAAATATAGAGTCTCAAATTGATGGTAGTAGTGATGACCTTGCATTGGCTTCCAATCATAGCCGTCCAAGTTTTGCGCCTGATTATGTTGAACCAAGAACGGAGCTTGAATCACTACTAGCGCAGCAATGGCAAGAAGTTTTGGGGTATAGCCCAGTTGGAATAGAAGATAATTTCTTTGAAATGGGTGGGCATAGCTTAATGGCGGCTGCCTTAGTAACCAAAATGCGCAAGCAGTTTGAATTTGAGATACCACTTCAGGAGTTATTGCAATTACCAACTATTTCTGCACTTTCCGAATTAATTGAAACTCGGATGTGGTTACTTGAGCAAGAAAATAGTGAGGCCGATACGACTGAACCTGTTGAGGTGCTTGAACTATGAATGTTGAGGCACTTTTACAAGAGCTTCGGGCTCATCACGTTAAATTAAATATCAAAGGTGACAAGCTGGTTTGTGAATTACCAAAAACGGGAATTCCTGATAGCCTGAAGACGACACTGATAAGTAATAAAGAAGCGTTGAAGTCGTTTTTAAATAAGCTTTATAAAGATAATAAGAAACGCCACACGATTCAAAAGGTCGATAAAGCTTGTGAAATACCACTGTCATTTTCACAGCAAAGCTTGTACTTAGCGCAAAAGTTTGCGTCAGGCAACGAGTATTACAACAGTCACTTCTTATTCGATATTAGTGGTGAGATTGATTTTTCCTGCTTTGAACTTGCTGTGCGCAAGTTGATAGAGCGGCATGAAATATTGCGGACTTGTTATGGCGAAAATTTAGGAATGCCGTTTCAGTTTGTGATGCCAATGGAAAGTATCGACATGACAAAAATCTGCGAGCTTGTTTCCGTGGTTCATAAAAACGATGAAGAAATAGAAGCGCAGATTAGAACAAGTATAAATATCTATTTTGATTTGGAACGTGATGCTCCTATCAGAGTTAAATTATTTAGAACGAAAGAAAGATATTTAGTGTTGTTTGTTATACACCACATCGCAACAGATGGATTTTCCGGTGGTGTTTGTAGTAAAGAGCTATGTCAATTGTATCTTCATGCGGTTGAGAAATCAGATGAGAGTTTGGCTCCATTAGATATTCAGTATGCAGATTATGCATTTTGGCAGCGTTCCCCTGAATGGATGGAAATGCAAAATGAAGGGATTGAATATTGGCTTGAAAGGCTAGAGGGTGCGCCAAAAGTAAATCAACTTCCATATGATTTTCCACGCCCACGTCAGTTGGATTATAGCGGTAGGACACAGCAGTTTAAGCTTGATTCCCTGAGGCTGGCTAAACTGAAAAAACTTGCTGCACGAGAAGAGACAACCTTGTTCATGCTGTTACATGGCCTGCTTGGTGTGCTAATCGCTAAAGTGAGTGGTCAATACGACAACACTATAGGTGCACCCATTGCAAATAGGCTGAATCCTCAGCTGGAGTCATTAATAGGCTTTTTTGTTAATACCTTACCAACAAGAGTACAAATTGATGCTAAACAAAGCTTAATTGATATTCTTCGACAGAATAAAACTAATCTATTGAATGACTTTTCGCATCAAGAAGTGCCAATCGATGTGCTTATTTCTGAGAGGGCGGGAGAGCGCTTGGTAGGCGGTTCAAATCTATTTCAGGTGCTATTTGTGATGCAAAACACGCCTGAGATGATGCTTGAGTTCGCTGACACAAAAATGGAGCTGAAAAACTTTGATGCCCATACTGTGCGATTTGATATAGAGCTTCACATCACGGAGCTTAATGATGAGCTCAATATTAGTTGGATGTATGCAACAGCACTTTTTAAAGAAGAAACGATTAAGAGTTTGCATGACAGCTTCATACTGCTCATTGATACCTTTTTAAATAATCCCGAAATAAATTGTTCAGATTTCTCGATAGTTAATAAGAAGCAACAAATACAGCTAGAGAAATTACAGACGAAAGAAGCGATTCCTCTTGCTGGTGCCTCTGTGCAAGAAGCATTTGAGAGCACGGCTAGAGATTACCCAGAGAGTATCGCGTTAGTTGATAAAGAAGAGACAATTAGCTATGGCAGTTTAAACGCGCAAGCGAATAAATTAGCCCATTACTTAATTGAGACTGAGAATGTTAAACCTGGTGATTTAGTGGCATTTTTAGTTCCGAGGGGCATAGATCAAATCATAACGTTGATGGCCATATTGAAAGCGGGTGCAGGCTATATTCCAATCGACGAAGCATTACCTTTAGAGCGTATTGATCAGATATTACAAAATTACCCAAATAGCTTGTTGATATATGGAGACTGCTCTCAGGCGTGCATCAGTGAGCACAATAATAAAAGGCAACTGTCATCGCTAATTTTGAGTAATTACCTAGTTACTAATCCGGTGCTCGAAGTGGGGCTACTAGAGTCGCCCTGCTATGTTTTACACACCTCAGGCTCTACAGGTAAGCCAAAAGCGGTACAGATGTCACATAAAGCGCTGTTGAATTTGATTGTGACCATTGGGGTTGCTCAACCTCTTTTAACGAAACAGCCTACTTGGTTGCAATACGCATCAATCGGTTTTGATATGAGCTTTACTGATATTTTTATGGCACTTAGTAACCATGGTAAGTTGGTACTAACTCGTCGAGAGTGTATGAGTGACCTAGACTATCTTAGTAAAACGATTGTGGATCATGATGTCAGCGTTTTAAATTTGCCACACTCAATGCTGCACATTTTATTGAGTTATTGGGTAGAAAGTCACGTCAATCCAGCGCAACTGAATTGTGTGATATCTACGGCTGAGCAACTAAAAATAACTCCAGCGATCAGAAAGTTCTTTTCACGCAATAATCGAATACAACTTGTTAATCATTATGGTCCTACAGAGACACACGTTGTGACTGCATTAAATCTCTCAAAAGTACCAGAGACTTGGGCTGATATACCTAATATTGGGTCGCCAATAGCGAATGTGAGCTGCTTGGTACTTGACGAGTTTGGCTATCAAGTACCTGTAGGCGCTATGGGGGAGTTGTATATCACAGGTGCATGCTTGGCCGATCAGTATCTCGGAGAGCCTGAGCTGACGAAGGAAAAGTTTACTGAGCTACCTCATTATCCTCATTTGGGTGAGCGATTTTATCGTACGGGAGATTTGGTTCGTTGGACGTCAAATGGCAACTTAGAGTATTTAGGTAGAAGCGACCAACAGGTGAAACTGAGAGGCTTCCGAGTTGAACTAAGTGAAGTGGAGACTACCTTAGCATTGCATCCAGACGTAGATATGGCATCCGTAAAATGTGATGAATTCAACGGAGATAGCAAGCTAATTGCTTACTTTACTGTAAAGGGAAGAACACCTTCACAAACTGAGCTAAATGAATTTTTGCTTTCCAAGCTACCTTACTACATGTGTCCAAGCTTATTTATCGAAGTCACTTCATTTACATTTAATATCAACGGAAAAGTAGACAAAAATGCGTTGCCTAAGGCTGATTTCTCGGTACTAGAAAGTCACTATAGTGAACCTGAAACTCCGACAGAGTACCGCCTTCAAGGTGCGTGGCAATCATTGCTCAATGTTGAGAAAGTAGGCCGTAATGATAACTTCTTTAACTTAGGTGGGCACTCGTTACTTGCATCACAACTCTCTGCTGGGATCCAGCAAGAAACCGGCATAAAACTATCAGTAAAAACGATTATGGAAGCCCCTATTTTGAGGGAGCAAGCGCGCTTATTCGATGAGCTAAATTATTTGCAGAATGTTGAGAGCCTAAAGGCTGGACAAACAATCAAGGAGGAGGGGGTGCTATGAAAGAACTTAAACTATCACTAGAAAATTATCTACATGAAGGCGTGGTTAAGTTAGAGGGCGTGTTTTCTCAAAACGATATTGAGACCTTAGAAATGCACCTTCGAGATCATATTGGTGTTGAAAAACGGGGGATTGTCTATGAGCAAGATGGAGTTACGGTACGCGGCATTCATGGTATTCACTTGTACCATGAGTTTTTCTCCACATTAGTAAAACAGGAAAAATTACTTGGTATCGTTCGGAAAACCCTAGGTGACAACTGCTATGTGCATCAATCCAAAGTAAATGTTAAGAAAAAAGGGGTTGGGGAATTCTGGCCATGGCATCAAGATTTTGTGTTTTGGCATAATAATGACCATATAGAGAAAGAAGAACTAGTCAATATCGCCATATTTCTCGATGATGTGGACTTTATTTCTGGTCCTTTGTGGTTTATTCCAAACTCGCATACGCAAGGGAACCTCTGCCAAAATATAACGCTTGAAGCTCAGCCTGATAAATCATGGTCGAATGATGTGGCTTCAGCGCTTACTTTCCAAGTGCCAATTGAAGAAGTTGACAAGCAAATTCAGATGAATGGTGTTGCTCCCGCAATAGGTAAAAAAGGCGATGTCATCGTTTTCCATCCACAAACTATTCATGGTAGCCCTAATAACTTAGGGCCAACGGATAGACGATTGCTTATTCTGACCTACAACAAAGTGAGTAACGTAAGCAAGTCTCTTTCAAGCCGGCCTGAGTTTTTGTGCTCACCAGTCACTTATTAAGGAGTATGATAATGGTGAAGGAATTAATTAATGATGCTGCGTCGGCAGGGGTTTTTCTCTCATTAGATGAAGCAGGACAGTTGAAATATGAACTATCTGTAGATGAGTTTCCAGAACAGCTAAAGCAAAAAATTATTCAAAATAAAAATGAAATCATTGCCTTTTTTGAAGGATTATCAAGTTTAAATTCAAGTCCCGGTTACAGTACTCAAGATGCTATCGAGAAAGCATCTGAGGCATCGGTATCTTTCGCCCAACAGCGCTTTTGGTTGATTGATAATATTGAAGGCGGAAGCGCCCACTATAACATGCCAGGTGCTTTTCAGTTAGAGGGTGAAATAGATTTACACGCTATTGAACGGGCGTTTGTAGAAGTTATACAGCGACATGAAGTACTACGCACAACATACCATGAACTAGATGGTCAAGTTACTTTGCAGGTCCACGATATTGAAAGTTTCCCTATCAAGCAAACCTCTATCGAGCATTTAAGTGCGGAGCTGGTAAATAAAAAGCTCACTGAACTGCTCAGCCTAGAGGCATCTAGAAGTTTTGATTTAGAAAATGATCTTATGATCCGTTGTCATCTCATCAAGCTCTCCAATAACAAATATGTTGTTGGGGTGAACATGCATCATATTGCCTCTGATGGTTGGTCGTTAGGGATCTTAATAAACGAATTTGTAGAGTGCTATAGTGCAGTGCTCGAACATCGTGATGTAAGCTTACCTGAATTGCCTATCCAATATTCAGACTTTGCGGTGTGGCAGAAGGCACAGTTGCGCGGAACGTTACTAGATCAACTCGGTAGCTACTGGAAAACGCAGCTTGCAGACATACCTATGGCGCATAGCTTGCCACTTGATAAACCGAGACCACAAAGACCGGATAACCAAGGTACGACATTTAGTATTCAACTTCCCGCATCACAAAGTAAGGCTTTGAAAACATTCTGTGTTGAGCAAAATGCATCACTTTTTGCCGGAGTTCATGCGCTTTTCGCTGCATTGATGTCTCGCTACAGTAATGAAAATGATGTTGTTATAGGAACCCCTGTCGCGGGAAGGGATAATGCTGAGCTTGCAAGACTAATTGGGTTGTTTGTCAATACTCTTGTTTTACGAACTATCAACCCTGCCAAATTAAGTTTAGTTAAGGCGCTAGAAGTAAGCCGGAACACCATATTTGAAGCCTTTGAGCACCAAGCTATTCCCTTTGAGAACTTAGTTGAAATTCTAAATATCGAAAGAAGCCCTGCATATCATCCTATATTTCAGGTTATGTTGGCGATGCAAAATAATGATCAGGAGGCACTCAAGCTGCCTAATTTGGCATTGAGTAACGTGGAACAGCCAATAACCACGACGAAGTTTGATTTAACAGTGCATGTGAGAGAAGTTGGTGAGCAGATAGAGTTCACATGGGAGTATGCAACAGCGTTATTCAATGATGATACGATTAAAGTGATGGCAGGGCATTTTAACCAGCTAATCACTCAAGCGGTAGCTAACCCCAACGCCTCACTAGATACAATGCCTTTGCTGACAGCATCTGAGTACGAGACAGTTGTAAATAAATGGAATGCGACTTCTGTTGCTTATCTTGAAGACCTGTGTATGCATGAATTGTTTATACAGCAAGCACTAAAAACTCCAGCTGCCATAGCACTCGTAGACTCTCAAGGGGAGATGACCTATTTTGATTTGCTAAGACATGCTTTGCTCGTTGCGAGCAAGCTATCTGGGCAGATTACTGTCGAGGAGCTGGTTGCTGTAAGAGCTGAAAAAGGTAGAGCGCAGGTCATTGCCACATTAGCTATTTTGATTGCAGGAGGGGCATATTTGCCTCTTGAAACCAGCTGGCCGGTTGAAAGGTGTCGCGATATTTTAGTGCAGGCACAGGTAAAAGTCTGTTTAGTTGATAGTCAACAGCAGTTATTATCATCAGAAGAGTATCAATATATCGACTTGAGCCGCATCGACAACACAGGTATTTCTACCAAAGAGGTTATTGCATACTTTGAAAATTATCGAGCTCCGCAACAGATAAATCAGTTGGCCTATGTCATTTTCACATCAGGTTCAACAGGTGTACCTAAAGGGGTAGCGATTGAACATCAAGCTGTAGTTAACACTTTACTTGATATCAACAGTAAATATGAGGTTACGCATAAGGATAAAGTTTTATGTGTATCTGCATTGAGCTTCGACCTGTCTGTATATGATATTTTTGGTATGTTAGCGGTCGGTGGAGTGCTAGTCTTTCCAGCTCCTGAATTGGCGAAAGACCCTCATCACTGGCTTGACATGCTGGAAAAGCATGAAATAACAGTTTGGAATACAGTACCCTTATCTATGGGACTAATCACTGAGTTACTCGAAGCTGATAACCGACAAGATATTGCGCCTTTACGTATCGTGTTGATGAGTGGAGATTGGATCCCAACCTCATTACCTAAGCGTATATGGCGTCGCTTTAGGAATGCAAAACTCTTTAGTCTTGGAGGAGCAACGGAGGGGTCGATTTGGTCGATTCATTACCCCATTACTGAGGATTTGAGCGATCGTCGAAGTGTGCCATACGGTAAGCCTTTAGGTAATCAAGCATTCTATATACTTAATTCGCAGCTCCAACACTGTCCTACCGGTGTGACGGGCGAGTTGTTTATCGGCGGAAAAGGTGTTGCTCGTGAATACTACAATGCGAGTGAAATCACCGAAAAGCATTTCTTATACCATCCTGAATTACAACAAAAAATCTATCGAACAGGTGATTTAGGACGTTATTTACCAGACGGTAACATTGAGTTTGTAGGTCGCTTAGATAATCAACTAAAGGTTAGGGGATTCCGAGTTGAGATAGGTGATATTGAAAGTCAGTTGCTTGCTCATCCAAAAGTTGAAGGTGCGCATGTCGTAGCTGTACCAGACAAGTCAAAAAACATTCAGTTAGTTGCATACGTTGTAATGACAGAAGAATGGAAGCCATCACGTATTCGCGAGTATCTGTTCGGTACCTTACCTGATTATATGGTGCCAAGTGCAATTATGTTGTTGCCAAGCTTCCCGTTGACCGCAAATGGGAAGCTTGACCGCAAAGCTTTACCTGAACCTGACTTTAGCCAAGCACTCGCTGAGTATGAAGCTCCCAAAAATAAAATTGAAGCCCTATTGTGTGAGCTTTTTGCAGAATGTTTGGGATTGGAAAAAGTAGGAAGGAAAGATAACTTCTTTTCTCTTGGTGGGCATTCTGTTTTAGGTATGGAGCTGATCTCAAAAGCTAAGCGTAAAGGCATCATTATAGAAGCTCGCCACTTGTTTTCCGTAAATACGTTAGCAGAGTTAGCGGATGTAGTGAGCGTAAATGAAGGTGAAAAGCGGCTGTATCAAGCGCCTAAGAACAAGGAGTTGCAAGATGGAGAAAGTCTTAAACCCGAACATTTGACACTTGTAAACCTTTCTAACAGTGAGCTCGAAAGTATTGCGAAGCTAGTTCCTAAAGGAATTGATAATATTCAGGACATCTATCCACTGAGCCCTGTTCAAGAAGGGTTTCTATTCCACTATATGCTTGGCGCTGACGTGGATCCTTATATTCTAAATTCTGTCATCGAATTACCACAAACAACTTCTTTATCAACGTTGCAGCAGGCCTTTGAGGTCATTCTATTAAGGCATGATGTACTAAGAACGCAAGTTCAGTGGCAAGGCGTTGCTGAACCTGTGCAAGTTGTATGTAAAGAAGTTGAATTCGTTGTGGATGAATGGGAGTTCAGTTGCGATGACGATGATACCGACGTTTTAGAAGTGATAGCACCGTCGTTACGCTCAAAGATGACAATTAGCCAAGCACCTTTAGTAAATATAACCTTGGCAAGAAATTCAACGACTACAAAGTCTTATTTAGTTATTCAGTGCCATCACCTTATCGTAGATCACGCTGGTTTAGAGATGATTGGTCAAGAGCTTGCTGCAATTTTAAATGGGCAAGAATTAAAAGCGCCTGCGCATCAGTTTAGAGAGCAAATAGCGTTTATTAAGGAACACTGTGACTTAGAAGCGGCAAAGGCATTTTATAAAGATTACTTAAATGATGTAACGCAAGGTTGTTATCCATTTAACTTGTCGAGTGTCCATGGTGATGGTAGCGATGTTGTTCAGTTGAATCATGATTTATCTGAAAAATTGAGTGCAGAAATCAGAGCATTATCTCGAGCATATCGTGTATCTCCCGCTATTCTATTCCACATGGCTTTATCTCTAACAATCTCTATTGCAAGTGCTAGTAGTCGAGTGATATTCGGGACGGTGATGTCGGGTAGGCTTGATGGTGTAAGTGGGGTTGATAAAGTGATGGGGACGATGATAAACACTGTCCCAGTACACTTAGAACTTAAGAACCTGAGTGCCGAAATGCTGTTGCGAAAAACGGAAGCATGCTTAAATGAACTCGTTTTATTTGAGCATGTACCTTTGGCTATAGCGCAGCAACAGAGTGGGTTAACTTCGGATACTCCTTTGTTTAGTTCGCTATTTAATTATAGACGGTCAAAATCTGAGAGTGCGGTGCAAAGTACTTTAGGTCTGCGTAGCTTATCCCTGAAGGAAACAACGAACTACCCTTTGGTTGTCTCAGTTGATGATTTCAATGATAAGAAGTCGTTCACCGTTGAAGTTAAAGCGATGGGAGAGTACGCCTCAAGAGTGCAAAATATTTTTGCATCTGCGATGGCAAGTATTTGCTCGGCGCTAGTATCTGGTCATGCTGGAGAAGTTACGAAGCTAGCTTGCTTACCTAGTAGTGAGCTTCCCAAAATAACATCTAAAACGGGGTGGCCTAAGAGCTGTAAAGAAATACCCTTAGCGCACAACCTGTTTGAAGCGACTGCCGTTCAGACGCCTGATGTGGATGCAGTGGTTACAACGCAAAATACACTGTCTTTCGCTGAGCTTAATAAATCGGCGAATCAGTTAGCAAATTACTTACGCCAAACTCATGGTGTTAAAGAAAACAAATTTGTCGGTATTGTCGTCAATCGTTCACAGAGCTATGTCGTTGCAGTTCTAGCTGTCTTGAAATGTGGTGCAGCCTTTGTACCCATTGATCCAAGTTACCCAACAGAGCGAGTGAGCTACATATGTGACCAAGCTAATGTGACAGTTGTTCTAGGTGATCATGACGAGCTGTCAAAAAAGGTCAGCGCACCTTTTGCTAACTTGGATTTATGCATCGAGGAGGCTACAAGCTATACCTCAGAACCACAACCAACGACTATTGATGCCAAAAGTGCAGCTTATGTGATTTTCACTTCGGGCTCTACTGGTCGGCCTAAGGGAGTCGTTGTAAGTCACCAAAATTTGGTAAACCATAGTACAGCACTAAAGGCAGACATTCTGGAAGCAACTGGAGCAAGTCGCTGGGGCTGGACACTATCAGGTGCATTTGATGGGGCGATGAAGGGTATATCTGCTTTATTAAACGGTATTTCACTTTGTATGGTGTCCGAACAAGCTAGGTATAACCCTAGCATATTGTGTTCAGAGCTACAGTTACTAAAGGCTGATATTGTAGATAGTACTCCTGTGATGATAAATGAAATCTTCAGGCTAGCTGAAATACCTCAAGTAAATTGGCTTATCGGAGGGGATGCAATTGATCCTGTGATGTGGAATAAAGTAGCCAAGTATCAGCAATCTATAGCAAGAAAAGCCTTTAATATGTATGGTCCAACTGAATGTAGCATCAACACTTGTTGGGGAGAAATAACAACAAACTCAAGCCCTCATATTGGCTCACCCATACTCAATGTAAATCTATCGATATTAGACAATGAAATGAGAGCTGTACCTGCAGGGGTTGTAGGCGAGCTTTACATTAGCGGATTTGGGGTGGCTAAAGGTTATATTAACTCGGTAGATGACGAAGCATTTCTAAGCCAAAGTGTATGTGCTGAAGCAGGCCTGGAATGGCCAGTATATCGCAGTGGCGACCTTGTGAAAGCGAGCGTTGATGGGGTATTGCAGTTTGTCGGAAGGAAAGACTCACAGGTTAAAATAAGAGGCTACCGAATCGATTTAAATGAAGTGGAAGCTGCCATTTTAGCGTGTAACATCGAATTAGCTGCGGTTACGACACACGAAGATACGCTCGGAGGGACTCAGTTACTTGCTTTTTATGAATCATCCGATATATCCGAGCAAGAGCTAAAAGAGCGCTTACGCGAGATGATCCCTTCTTATATGCTTCCAAGCGTTATTCAAAAACTTGAGCAAATGCCAATCAATAGCAATGGAAAGATAGATCGGAAAGCCTTGCCCAAGGTGGGAGAAGTCAATTCAACAGTAGTTTATGTTGCCCCCGACACAGAAATTGAAAGCAGTCTCTGTAAGCAGTGGGAAACTCTTTTGGGAGTAGAAAAAATTAGTGTTGAAGCGAGCTTCTTCGACTCTGGTGGCCACTCAATCTTAGCAACAAGATTTGCTAGTTTCGTTGAGCAAGAGTTTAAAGTGCAGTTACCGCTCTCTATGCTTTTTGAAAGTGCCACGGTGCGGACAATTGCTTCCTATATTGAGTCTATTCAATTGAGTAGAGGGGAAGTTTCTCTCAAAGAAGACGAAGAAGAGTTCTTTTTATAAGAACGTGTATTGAATCGTACAACAAGAACAATAAAAACCCTCCAAATCTGCTTACATGTGGATTTGGAGGGGCAAGGAATGAGTAGATTACCTCTAAGATAATTATGAAAGCTGAAAATATAATAATTAATGCAGTCAAGAGCGGTGTTCACCTCTATTTAAAAGATGGTCGGTTAGCGTATAAACTAAACAAAGGGAGTTTTCCCGACGATATAAAAGCAATGGTAGTTGCTAACAAAGACCTTGTTATCGAGCACTTAGAACTACAGTTAACCCAGAGCAACTTAGATAGAACAGTTCAAGCCTATCCAAGAGAAAGCCAGACGTTACCAACGTCATTTTCGCAGCAGCGTTTATGGTTTATAGATCATCTCAAAGGAGGCTCACCAGAGTAC
>NZ_JAKRFW010000029.1:0-63299 GCF_022347905.1 Pseudoalteromonas sp. Of11M-6
CTGTGTTGCCCCACAAGGATGTGGGGTAAGGTGACTTTGCAGGAGCACAAAGTCTTTATCGCCTGACTCACATAGAATAACTATGCTACGCAGGCTCTGCCTTGTATAAATACCAATCAAACTGCTGCAAAAACAAACTTGAAAGATAAACAGGCCCTAGAAGTCTAATTTGCATCTGCTACTCCGCCTCGCTTGGCTTTACATCAAAAATCGCCAATAGATGAATAACAGTGCAAAGCCCACTAAATAAATCAGCCCCAGTCCCGTCAAAATCTTGGTGTACATTGGTTGACTGCGATAGATCTCACCTTTCACTAATCCTAAATTCATCCAAGCAAAGATAGGAGTAGTGACAAACGCTGAGCTCATGGCAAACATTAGCATGCTCTTTAAGTCGGCTTTAAAAAACAGCACTACGGCCATACCAAGCGTTGCTTGTAGCAATAGAATGAGCGTGTAACTCTTTTTCGTTGTGTTCGGTCGTAACAGCTGAAGTGATTCACTAAGCACTCGGGAGTAGCCATCTAACACTGTGATCGTTGTTCCAAACATACACAAAAATGCGACGCCAGCAATTAGCCATCTGGCCCATTCGCCGATTGTATTGGCATACATATCAATGAGCTGCTGTGAGAACGCAACACCAGCGAGTTCCACAGGCTTATCTTGACCGTATTGCATTAGCATACCGAGTAAACAAAACACGACCGCAAGACCCAGCGTAACAAAATATCCCACCTTGAAATCCAGTAGGATCTGGCCACTTGTTAGTGATTGTTTAGCCATCTTCGTCTTTAGCCAAGAGGAATTAATGGCTGAAATCTCGATTGGTGCAGGCATCCAACCCATTAAGGCAACTAAAAAGCCCAGTAACGCGATGTCGTACGGGGATATCGGATCAATGGGGGCTGGATGGGCCGGTCCATTATTAGCCGCAATGGCAAGCGCCATAACCGTGGAAATGGTCAAAATTATCATCACCCATTTGCTTGTTACATCGAGTATTTTGTAGTGCCCAACCAGTAAGATTGCCAAGCAACTAGCCAAAAGTATAAAGCTTAACAATTCAATATTTATTGGAAATGGCAGCGAGTAGCTCAAGAGACTTGCGGTAAGTAATAGCACACCCGCGGTATTTACAATGGCTGCGAAAATATTGAGTAGCACAAAAACCTTAAATCCGAAGCGGTAATGTGCGTGATAACCTTCGACGACACTATGCTTAGAGTGGCTTGTGTACTCGACTGCATATTTAAAAAAGGGATATTTGAGCAAATTAACAACAACTATTAACCAGATCAATTGACTACCAAATAGTGCTCCAGCCTGAGTTGATGAAACGAGATGTGAACCACCGATAGCAGCAGTTGCCATTAATATTCCAGGCCCAAAGATGGCAAATTTGCCTTTAAGAGATAGCAGCGCTGGCAATGTAAATTCCTTAAGTTTTTTTATTTTAATTTTGCTGCCAGTCTACGAAGTTTTAAGAATTGCCGCAACAGTGTCGTTGAGTCGCATTTCACAGGCGGTGTTGAGTGTGAGATAACTAGTTGCTTACCCCATCCTGCTCTAAGAAGTATTCATCTAGGTCTTCTTTGATGTCCTGATAATCATCTTCATCTAAATTTAAAACCTTCAATACATCCGCTTTCATTAAGTGCCAATCAGGCGCTGCAACAAAACGTTTATTGATATGTACAAAATTTTCCGCCATTTTTAGAGCAGAGAAAGCTAATTTCTGTTCTTCATCTTTACAGTTTCCCAAAAACTCGGGGTCATGATGGCATAAAATCATCTGACAAATACTTTGTGGCAAGTTCCAGGAAGCCGCGAGGAAGTAGCCGATAATAGCGTGATTGGTCTCGTACTTTTCTTCTTCGTGTTCGACTAACAGCTTGTCGTAATCTTTGTTAGCGGCAATGAGCGTTTCCATATAATCGGGGTAATTTACTGCCATAGCGGCAATCCCTGCGTCGTGAAATAAGCCTAGTAAGTGCAAGTTTTCGATAGGAACACGCGATTTAAGTTTATTCCCAATCACCATGATGCTATCCGCGATGTCTGAAGCGTTATCCCAAAACCGCTCCAAACTGATACAACATTTACGTTGGTCAAAGGTTTGTTTGAGCAAAAAGCCGGTCACCAGCTTACTAATAGAGTCTAGACCTAAAAAGACGACAGCCTGTTTTACATCAGTGACCGTTCTTGCCAAGCCGTATAGGGGCGAGTTGATGATTTTTAGCACCGCGGCTGAGGTGCTGACATCATGAGCGATAATAGAAGCGATGTCGTTCAGATCTGGATCTGCTGTAGCAAGTGCTGCTTGCAATTCGCTTATCAGCGCAGGTTTAGGTGGTAAATTGAAACCATGTTTGACGTCAGCTAACACTTTGTCGTCTAGATCTATCATCTAAAAATCCTTAATTTCAGACATATAAAAAGCATAGCGTAAATTCTTTATTGAACACTGACTTGAGACAAAAAAATACCAAGTCGGCTACTAATTCGGCAAAGTGTCTCGTCAATAGGCACGTTTTCTTGCTTAACATGTAAATATTAAGTTATGGTTAAGCAATTTTTTTCTTAGGGCAATGGTATGCACGAAACACAACAAGCGAACTCGCAAAACTCTGCGATCACCCGTTTTTTAAACGGGATTGAGCGGGTGGGGAATAAACTCCCTGATCCTGCAATCATTTTCTTATCAGCAATGTTGCTGATTTGGCTGCTATCTTGGTTATTTTCAGGCGTAGAATTTAGCGCTATTGATCCAAGAACCAATCAGGCGATTGTCGTTCACAATTTATTAGACCCAAATGCGCTTGCCGGATTTATGGCAACGATGGTAAAAACCTTCACGGGATTTGCACCATTAGGCGTGGTGTTAGTTGCTATGCTAGGTGTGGGTGTTGCTGAACATTCTGGCTATATTAATACTGGCCTTAAAATCATGCTTAAACGCACGCCTCAAGCACTACTAACTCCTTCTATTATTCTTATCGCAATTGTAAGCCACACAGCGACAGACGCTGGATACGTGTTAGTTATTCCGCTTGCTGGTGTTATTTTCTATGCGATGGGAAGACATCCTCTTGCGGGTATTGCTGCGGCATTTGCTGGTGTAAGCGGCGGATTTAGCGCGAACTTTATTCCTTCTGGTATCGATCCGTTGCTACAAAGCTTTACCCAAAGTGCAGCGCAGATCATCGATCCAGAAATCGCGATTAACCCGCTAAATAACTGGTTTTTCACTTCAGCATCGAGTTTATTCATTATTTTATTAGGTTGGTATATCACCGATAAAATCATAGAGCCAAGACTAAAAGCGACAGAAATTGACGGCGATACTGATAGTTTGCCTTCGTTTGATGAGATCACAAGCAAAGAAAAGAAGGGCTTTGTGGTGGCGTCTATGGTGATGTTAGCAGGTATCGCGTTATTGGTTTATGCATCAAGCGGTGAAGATTCAGCACTACGCAGTCCGTCGGGTGCTTTAACTGATTTTAGTGCACCGTTAATGCAATCAATTGTGCCACTTATTTTCCTGCTGTTTTGGATCCCAGGTGCGGTATACGGTTTCGTTGTTGGTACGTTCAAAACTTCAAAAGACATGATTGATGCCATGACTAAAGCCATGAATAGCATGTCTTACTATATTGTTATGGCGTTTTTCTGTGCACTTTTTATCAGTGCCTTCAGCCATTCAAATTTGGGCGCACTGCTTGCTATTGAAGGGGCCCAAATATTAAAGGCATTGGCGCTTCCAAGCTATGTTACCGTGGTTGGTATTATCTTCCTCACCGCATTTGTAAACCTATTTGTAGGGTCAAGCTCTGCGAAGTGGGCGTTGTTGGGGCCGATTTTTGTTCCGATGTTAATGCAATTGGGTATTTCACCAGATTTAACACAAGCGGCTTATCGTGTTGGTGATTCCGGCTCAAATATAATCACGCCGCTTATGCCTTACTTCCCGTTGGTTGTGGTTTACTGCCAGAAATACGTTAAGTCGACCGGGATAGGTACTTTGATAGCGATGATGTTGCCTTACTCAATTGCCTTTTTGATTGGTTGGAGCATCTTCTTATTGATCTATTGGATGCTTGGTATTCCGCTAGGTCTACAAGCAAGTTATACATACCCTGCTGGTATGTAATTTTAGGTTAAGTAAAAAAAGCGCTGTTCAGTAAAGTGACAGCGCTTTTTATATACTGCTATTTGTTCTGCGCTTTACGCGGCTTTATTGATACCCAGCCAAGAAAATGAGCGATGTAAAAATGCCCCAGCGCCTGTTGTAATGCATTCACCATGGGCAATAACAATATATTGGGGTTGCCATGCGGCCATTTTTGAAAAACAGGCTCGGGCTTGCTGCTTCCCAAACATAAACGAAGTTCGCCAGTCTATGGGGGTTTTACCGTTAGGGCTAATAATCCCGGTGATTTTCGCTAATACTTTTTTAAAACCGGAGAAGTGATTAGGGTGAAAGTTCTCGATAAGATCTGTCAAAATTAATGTACTGCTCTCTTTGTGGAAGAATACGACTTCTTCCATCACCGCGCTGCCTTTAAAAATGAGTTGCTCAATATCTCCTTGCCACTCGGGTTCTGCCATGTTGCCCAGTTGGCGCTGAAAAGTAAGATCAGGCCGTTTTTTGTCGACACCTGGAGAAGCAAACATAATCGCATGTGGGAACTTTTCCTGCCAATCTCCCATAAATAGGTGATGAAGTTTATTTGGAGAAATTAGGTAGGCCACTTGCCCAAGCTGCGTCAATTCACTCAGTAATCCTTCCGTTAATTTTCCAGGAGAGTGGACCCATAATGCGCCAGAAGAAAGCTTTACTATGGTGCTTCTGGTAGTGTATGGCATGCCAAAGAATGGTACCGCGGGGCCGTTGTGGATCCAAATGTTTTTACCAATTGCAATTAATTCGCTCATCTGATTTCCTTACTCTTGCTAGCGTGGATAACTATATCAGGGAAGCTTTTTGTTTGAAATATAGCCTTATGCAAGATTGTATGAAATTTATCTAAATCCTTGTATTTGCATACCTTATCATTAATCTTGGGCGCGTTGTTCAGTCCCATATCTCGCCATAAAAAGCGCAACGCTTTGCTCTACAATAAAGTCCGTTTCCTCCGTATTTGTGAGATCAAATCCATAAAGCCGTGGGTAAAAGATAAAAGACTTGAGTTGATATAAAAACTGTTGTGCTGCGAATGCCTGATGTTCGATATACAGTGCATTGTTAGCGACAGCATCGGCTAAAAACGTTTCTAAATAACGCATACAACCTACTTTACTGTTATTGAAATGCGCAGCCAATGTAGAGTCTTGCAACAACTCGATAAATGTCACGCGAGCCACTTTGATAAATGATTCAGAGGTGAGCAGATTGACTTCTCGTAAAGCGATTTCTTGAAGTTGTTTTGCAATCGAGACATCGGGTCGATATTGATAAATATCACCTTGGTCAACTTGAAGCATCATGTGTTCAAGTACGTTATAGAGTAGTAGCTCTTTGGTCTCAAAGTGATTATAGATCGTTCGTTTAGACACTTCAGCGTGCTTTGCGATGAGATCCATACTGGTATTTTGAGCACCGTGCTGAGCAAATAATTGCTGGGCAGCTTCTAGAATTTGCAGTCGCTTTCTTTCTGATTGTTTCATTTTATCTATTACAGGCAAGGGAATATCAACAAATGGATACTCCACATTCTAGCAAAACTAAAATAAATTACACTGCTTAGTTTACTTTCTATTCTTGATGTGTAAACTACACAGTGTAGTTTACTTTTGGTGGTTATATGAAAAAGCGAACATGGTTTGGATTGATTGTGGTCTTGCTGATAGGAGTAGGAGGAGTTATGGCTTCTAATTTAAATGCTGCGGTAAATCAAAGTGGGTATTCATCAACTCAATATAGTGATGGTAAATTTCATAATACTCATGAAACGAATAAAACGAGCCTAGGTAAGACGCTGGAAATTTTTTGGCGCTTTTTTACCGAGCAAAAAGTCAATGCGGTGCCGAAGGTTGATATGCCAGTAAAAGTGCTCACTGAGGAGAATTTAAAGGCACTTTCTGATACGCACACTCACGTTATCAAACTGGGACATTCATCAGTACTTATTAAAGCGCAAGGGCAGTATCTTCTGATTGATCCCGTTTTTGCTGAACGAGCATCACCATTTTCATTTATTGGTCCAAAGCGTTTTCATCAACCACCTATTACTATTGAATCATTGCCTCAAATTGATAAGGTGCTGATTTCACATAACCATTACGACCACCTAGACAAAGAAAGCGTAAAGCGATTAGCAGATAGAGTGGGGGTATTTTATGTACCTTTGGGTGTAGAAGGTGATTTGCAAAAGTGGGGAGTTCCCGCCGAGAAAATAAAGCAGTTTGACTGGTGGCAGTTTGAAGAGACCGCTGAGTTAACACTCACCTTTACACCTACTCAGCATTTTTCTGGACGTGGACTTGGAGATGCAAATAAAACCCTTTGGGGAGCGTGGGCTATTCGCACAGCAGACAAAAATATCTTTTTTAGTGGAGACTCTGGTTATTTTGCTGGATTTAAGGAAATAGGTGAAAGACTTGGCCCGTTTGATCTAACCTTAGTAGAGACTGGTGCCTATGATAAAGATTGGTCTGATATTCACATGACGCCAGAGCAAAGCGTACAGGCTCATATAGATTTGCGAGGAACGCATATGATCCCCATTCATAATGGTACTTTTGACTTGGCCTTTCACTCTTGGTTTGATCCGCTCGCAAGAGTGAAAATCGCAGCAGAGCAAAATCAAGTAGCACTGGTAACACCTGTTGTAGGTGAAGTTTTGACGCTATCAGAAACGCTATCAAGTAGCAGCTGGTGGGAAGCGTTGATGCCCTAATATCCGTATTTTAGTAATTGAATAAGGGCTAACGCATGAGGCTGAAACCCTTATTCAGCATTCTTGTGTTAAGCAATCAACAGCCTTAATGAGAAGGCCATAAGCAACACAGCAAGTGCCTTTTCAACCAAGTTCATCTTGTTCAAGAACCAAGCGCGAGAAGATGGAGCTGAGAATAATAAGCTGACACAGATAAACCATAAAGCGTTAACACTGCACATCCAAGCGCCGTAAAAAAGTTGAATATGTAACGGAGTTCCTTGGCTGACGACATTGGTTACCACGGCTAAGAAAAACAGAGTTGCTTTTGGGTTGGTTGCATTAGTTAAAAAACCAAGACTAAAGGCTTTTTTGAGCGACTGTGAGCTTACATCAGCTTGGGCATTTTCTGTATCCAGTTGAATCGTTCCTGCACTTTTGAGCAGATGAATAGCGATGTAGATAAGATACGTAGCGCCGATTAATTTAGCTACTTGTAAAACCCAAGGTGAGGCCTGCATCAGTGCGCCGACACCAAGTAAGGTATATAAGATATGAACACTAAGTCCAGCGCCAATCCCCAAGGCTGTCATTGCGCCATGTAGTCTGCCGTATTTTAAGCTCTGTCTGACTGTAATAACAAAGTCGGGGCCCGGCAAGATCACTGCAACAAAATGAATGATGGCTAATGACAAAAACTCTGGCCAATACTGCACCATAATAAGCTCCCAATATAATATTGAATAATTGAGAACATTGTATTTTCAATCTCCTGAGAAGATAATAATCTAAAAATAGAAATAACTTTTGCGTAGAGCGCACAAATGGGAGAGCTATGGCGACCAGTAAACATATTGAGCTACTGCAAGAAATGTCGATTTTTGTCTCTGTTGTCAACACTGGAAGTTTTTCTGAAAGCGCTCGGCAATTAGGTGTCTCGCCGTCATCAGTGAGTCGTGCCATAAAACAACTTGAGCAGCAATTGGGGGTGTGTTTACTTCAGCGTACCACCCGCAGCTTAAGATTGAGCGAAACAGGACGAGCTGTGTATGAGCGCTGTACTCAGTTGGAACAAGCCGCCAAAGACGTCATCTCGCTTTGTGAAAGCCATCATCAAACGGCACAAGGAACAGTTAAAATTGCAGCGCCAAAAGCGGTCGCACATACACTAATTCATCCAAGTGTAATGGCGTTTCTAGGCGAATTTCCAAACATTGATGTTCATTTGGTGTTGGATGACAACGCACTGGACCTGATCCGAGATGAAATAGACATTCTATTTAAAATTACTAACGAACCACCGCAGGGTTTAATAGGCAGAAGCGTAATGACGATAGAACATATAGTAGCGGCATCACCAAAATATCTTGCAACACACTCAATTCCTACTCACCCTAAAGAACTAATACAACACAGCTGCATTGCTTTGGGGGAAACGGATGCCGATGCTAAGTGGCGATTCAGAAAAGGCACACAAAAACACACAACCCCAGTTAACGGGCGCTATAAGGCAAATCACACTAGAGTAAGGTTAGATGCTGCGCTGCAAGGGCTTGGGATCACAAGCTTACCTATGTTTGTAGCTAAAGATGCGTTAGCGTCAGGGGAGTTGATACAGGTATTACCAGAATGGCAATTTGAAACGAATTATTCTGGCGAGCTGTGGATGCTATACCCAGCTACTCGCCATATTCCCGCAAAAGTAAGTGTTTTTGCTGACTTTATTGTACAAAGACTCACCAGGGGTTGCTGAGTTTTACTGTATATTAAAACCCGCTCGTAATAATTACAGTGAAAAGCGATAACTTAATGTTGCACTCGCTTGATATTGGCTCATTACCTCACTGTCGAAGTGCCAGCTACAAGTATTTTTGGTGTCTGGGTCGACATCACAACTGACTTTAGAGTTGTTGTTAAGGATAGTTGCAATCCATCGTGCTTCAGCACCGAGATGAAAACCTGCACCAAGGTTGTATTCAAAACCCGTGTATAACCCTGATGCAAAAAAAGTGTCAGAGTCGATAAAGTTTGGATCCATGAAGGTAGCACCAATTTGTAAACCTAGATAAACATCTAAATCATCATTGATAGGGCGTAGTACTGCAGTTTGAAATAGTAGGTATTCCATTTCCACTTTATTTAGAGGGTATGCGGTAAGCTGAGTCTCGGTTTTACTGTAGTAGAAACCATAACGGCCTTCAGGCACATATTTGTCTACGCTCACTCCAAAATGCGAATCGTCTTCTAATTCGTATGTTTGGTGGCGAGAAGTTTCGATATCACTGCTATAAGTTTTGCCACCATATATAGAGATACCAAAGTCTCCGAGATCTGTAGCACTGACGTTGCAAGATGCTGCCAAAGCTAAAATAGTTGTTACTGTAACTAATTTCATATAGTTCATTTCCTTGAGTTGGAGGAGTTTTTTAGATTTGGGCGCTAGTATATCAATGATGAAAGAAAATAATAACGAGGTTGGGTGATTTACTTGCATTTCTTTGGTTAGGTTTTTATTATTAACCTGATTTTTGATTTGGAAAAGTACCTTGCGAGTATTCTTACGTTTACTTATCACATTGCTCGTGGTGGCTACACTCAGTGGTCAAAACGCGGCTGCCTCCATGGCTGCATGTGAAATGCATGGTACTGCAAGTCATAAAACATCTCATCAAATGCTTCAAAGTGACGTGCAATTGGCTGATCCTCATCACCATGAAATGATGGTTGAAATGGATTGCTGTGACCCTCAGAACACAGCACAATGCAGCGATTGTACTTGCCCTACACATATGTGCTCTACAAATCTTGCAGCGTTTTCGCCAAGAGAGTGGATAGCGCCTATTGTACTGAAAAACGATAAATTAAGTTTCACAACTGGTCAGCTTAGCGACTACCCTCGCTCTCTTTATAAACCCCCAATACTTGCCTAACCTCAGGGCAGATCTGCCTTAATTTCAAAGTTTTGTACGATTAATCGTCTTTTTTGGCGTAATTTTCAACGATTTTATTGATACCAGTTGCAGTAATTCAGTTGGTATTACATGCGAGGTTAGCATGAAAAAGTTTTATTTAGTGATGACGCTATGGCTTATGAGCGCCATGGCATATAGTAAATCTAATATAGAATTGGAAGTCTTTAAGTCCCCAACCTGCGGCTGTTGTGAACTGTGGTTAAACCATTTAACTGCACAAGGTATCGCGCACAAAGCCACCGATTTAAATTATCTTGGCTCACTTAAGAGTAAGTTTGGTATTAAGCAAAATTATCAATCTTGCCACACTGGGGTTTCTAAAAGTGGCTTTATTTTTGAAGGGCATGTTCCTGCCAAGTTTATTAAACTGTTTTTGCAAAACGAAACGTTAACTCAAGACATACAAAACATCGGCTTGAGTGTGCCTGCGATGCCACTTGGCTCGCCCGGTATGGAAGTTGGCGAGCGTTTTATGCCTTATCATGTATTGCTACTCAAAAAAGATGGGAGCTATGAGATTTTTGCTAAAATCGACAGCTATGAGGAGCAATTCTAATGACAATCAAAGTTTCCCTGTTTATTGCAACTCTGATACTGCCACAGATAGCACAGGCCAATATTGCAACGTTAGAGCAAGCGATAGATGCAGCCATCAGCAACGATCCTTGGCTTCAATCTAGCCAATACAAGCGATCTGCGATGCAGTCGATGAGCCGAGAAGCACTAAGCTATCCTGATCCTCAGGTGTCCATAGGCATGATGAACCTGCCTGTTGATAGTTGGGAGTTTAATCAAGAGGGGATGACCCAGCTTAAAGTTGGTGTGATGCAGATGTTGCCGCGAGGAGATAGCCTCGAAATTAAGAGCCAACAATTGGCACTTGACGCTAAAAAGCAACCGATTTTACAAGCGGATAGAAAAGCGCAAGTGCGCCGCGATGTTTCTCAGGTGTGGCTTGATATTGTACAAGCCAAAAAGACGTTAGAATTGATTGAACGCGATAGTGTGTTGTTTGACCAAATGGTAGAAATTGCCAATGCTAGCTACTCCAATGCGCTTGGTGCTACACGCCAGCAGGATGTGATCCGTGCTCAGCTTGAGGTGATGCAATTAGATGACAAGCGTTCCGCGGCTTATCAGCAGCTTAACACTGCTAAGGCAAAGCTTTCGCAATGGCTGTTAAATGATGCATTCACTAATTCAAATGCGCTGAGAGTCCTTGACCAAAACGAAGTGACACTGCCGTTGATCCGCTCAATTGCGCCAAAATTGATGCAGCAACGCCCAGTTGATAGCCAAGCTGTAGTACAACATTTGACTCATCACCCGTTGGTTGTTGCAGCCGACGTTGATACATTCCGTGCTAATCAAGGGGTAAAGTTAGCTGAGCAGGCATATAAACCACAGTTTTCAGTCAATGCGAGTTACGCGTATCGGGATGATGCACCAGATCAGATGTCTCGCACCGACTTTTTTAGCGTTGGTGTGTCATTCGACGTTCCGTTATTCACAGATGGAAAACAAGATCAGCAAAAAGCGGCAGCGACTGCACAAGTTGAGGCGAGTAAAACCGACCGGTTGCTGGTGCTAAAGCAGCTGTTTTCAAACTTAAATGGAGAAATTCAAACTATCCAACGATTGCAAGAGAGGCAATCGCTATACGCAAAATCAATTGTGGCACAAAGCGCTGAACAGGCCGAAGCTGCATTGACTGCTTATACCAATGATGATGGCGACTTTTCCGAGGTAGTGAGGGCGCGTATCGCGAAACTGAATGCGCAGTTATCAGCACTTTCCATTGATATTGCATTGTTAAAAGCGGTGGTACGCAGTAACTACTATTTGGCTCAAATTGAAGAGGATGCAAGCCATGAATAACAACTTAAAAATGATGCTGGTTGCCATCACGACATTAACGGCAGGCGTGCTAGTTGGGATAAATCTCTCTTCAAGTAACGAGTCTGCGGTAGCGCAAGACACTGAGAAAGCGCCGCTTTATTGGGTTGCGCCTATGGATCCGAACTATCGTCGTGATAAGCCAGGTAAGTCTCCGATGGGAATGGATCTCGTACCTGTGTACGAAGAAGAGTCTGCGAATGCAAAATTTGGTGAGGGGGTTGTGGAGATAGCGCCTCACGTTGAAAACAACTTGGGCATTCGTACTGCGGTGGCCATGCGTCAAGCGATGTCTCACCAAATCCGTACGGTTGGGTATGTTCAGTACAACGAAGATAGCTTAGTTCACATTCATCCTCGAGTTGAGGGCTGGGTTGAAAAGCTCTACGTGAAAGCAGCAGGAGATCCGGTGAAGCAAGGTGAACCACTGTATACCTTGTACTCGCCGCAACTGGTTAATGCGCAAGAAGAATACCTTATTGCTAGAAAGCGTAATAATCAGGCGCTGATAAACGCAGCGCATGAAAGGCTCAAGGCATTGCACCTGAGTGATGACTTTATCAATACGCTTAAAAAAACGGGTGAAGTGCATCAAAGCATTACCTTTTATGCGCGTCAATCTGGGGTGTTGGATGGACTCCAGATCCGAGAAGGGTTTTACGTAAAACCTGGCACAACGCTCATGAGTATCGCCAAACTTGACGAAATTTGGGTCGAAGCTGATGTATTTGAACGTGATGCTATGTTGGTCGCTCAGGGGCAAGCGGTTTCCATGAGGTTAGACTTTTTACCCGGCAGAACGTGGCGAGGACAAGTCGATTACGTCTACCCCTCACTCAATGAAAAAACACGGACACTTAGAGTAAGGCTCAGGTTTGACAACAGTGATGCGCTATTAAAGCCAAATATGTTTGCGCAAGTGAACATTCATGCCGATTCTCGTGACGATGTATTGCAAGTGCCGAGTGAAGCTGTGATCCGCACTGCCAAACAAAATCGTGTTGTCGTTGAAGTTGCACCCGGTAGCTTTAAATCGGTTGCCGTTGAACTGGGTCAAATTGGTGATGAAAACATTGAAATCCTCAAAGGCCTTAACGAAGGAGACAAGATTGTTACGTCAGCCCAATTCCTGATTGATTCTCAATCGAGCATTACTTCTGATTTTATGCGTATGGCGCCAGTTGCTGAGACTAAGTCAGTTTGGATTGAAGGAGAAATTCAAAGCGTGAACTACCAAAGTCGAGTAGTGAATATCGATCATCAACCCGTACCCGAGTGGGAATGGCCTGAAATGGTGATGGATTTTACCGTGGCTGAAAGTGTCGATGTTGACGAATTAAACGCTGGACAGACTTTGCATTTTGAAGCCACGAAACAGGATGACGGTAGCGTATTACTGACAGGTATTCACATTATGTCTGAAGGCAGTATGACCGAAAATACACTGCCTACAGCAACAGTGGGTGGCGTGATAAACACCATCACCCCTGACACCCGAGTGCTTAATATTTCTCGCGATGTCATTGAAAAATGGGACCGTCCCGCAACAACGATGGACTTTGTTGCAGCTGAGCACATTGATTTAAGCCAGCTTATGACAGGAATGAAGGTGACTTTCACCTTTGAAGTGGGTGACGAATTTGTGGTGACTGATATCAAACCTGCAGGTGAGATGTCGATGAATATGCACTCTGGCCACTAAGGAGCATTTACAATGATCCAAGCAATAATTCGCTGGTCAGTATACAACCGCTTTTTTGTGGTACTGCTGACGCTTATGCTGGTGGGGGCTGGGCTATTTACCCTTAAAAACACGCCTGTCGATGCCATTCCAGATTTATCTGATGTACAAGTTATTGTCAAAACATCTTATCCAGGGCAGGCACCACAAGTGGTGCAAGATCAGGTGACATTTCCGCTGACCACTGCCATGCTCTCTGTGCCGGGCGCAAAAACCGTACGTGGTTATTCCTTCTTTGGGGATTCCTATGTTTACGTTATTTTTGACGATAAAACGGATCTTTACTGGGCGCGCAGTCGGGTGCTCGAATATCTAAGTCAAGTCGCACCACAATTACCCGATGCGGCAAAACCGCAGTTGGGCCCAGATGCCACTGGGGTGGGTTGGGTATATCTTTATGCTTTAGTTGATAAAACCGGTAAACACGATATTAGCCAACTACGCAGCCTACAAGATTGGTTTTTAAAGTTTGAGTTGCAATCGGTTGCTGGCGTGTCAGAAGTCGCGCCGATTGGCGGTATGGTGAAACAGTATCAAGTACAGGTTGATCCCAACAAATTGCGCGCTTACGGTATTCCGCTTACGCATGTACAGCAGGCGCTGCAACGCGGTAACCAAGAATCGGGCGCTTCCGTGATTGAGATGGCTGAAGCCGAATATATGGTGACAAGTACGGGATATATTCAAAGCGTTAAAGATATTGAAGCTATCCCACTTGGGCAAGCTGTCAAAGGCACGCCATTAACGATAACAGATGTTGCGTCTGTCAATATTGGACCGCAAATGCGTCGTGGCATTGCTGAGCTTAACGGCGAAGGAGAAGTTGTTGGCGGTGTTGTAGTCATGCGCTTTGGAGAAAACGCGCAAAAGACCATCGACGGCGTAAAGCAAAAACTTGCTGAGCTACAACAAGGCTTACCTGAAGGGGTGGAAGTGGTGACGGTTTACGATCGCTCCGAGCTTATCACCAAAGCCATTGATAATCTTTGGTCTAAACTGCTCGAAGAGCTGGTGGTGGTGGCCTTAGTGTGTGTGGTGTTCTTATTTCATATTCGCTCTTCCGTGGTTGCGGTGATCACTTTGCCACTTGGCATTCTGGTGGCTTTTATCGTGATGTATTTTCAAGGGGTGAACGCAAATATCATGTCCCTTGGTGGCATAGCCATTGCTATCGGGGCGATGACCGACGGTGCAATCGTGATGATTGAAAACATGCATAAACACATGGAAAAAACGCCACTCAATGATGAAAATCGCTGGGAAATCGTCGCAAAGTCGGCTTCTGAGGTTGGTCCTGCGCTGTTCTTTAGTTTGCTGATTATTACCGTAAGCTTCTTACCTGTGTTTATTCTTGAGGCGCAAGAAGGGCGTATGTTTGCCCCTCTGGCATACACTAAAACGTATGCGATGGCCGCATCGGCAGGGCTTGCCATTACGCTTATTCCTGTGCTGATGGGATACTTTATTCGCGGTAAAGTTGTGCCCGAGCATAAAAATCCAATCAATCGAATGTTGGTTGGCGCCTATATGCCCTTGTTGAAACAAGTATTGCGCTTTCCTAAGCTGACGTTGTTAGCCGCTGCAGCTATTACTGTCGTTGGCTTTTATCCAATGGATAAAATCGGCAGTGAGTTTATTCCGCCTTTGGATGAAGGGGATTTAATGTACATGCCGACTACATATCCAAGTATTTCGATTGGTAAAGCCAGAGAGATCTTACAGCAAACCGACAAGTTGATAGCGACGGTGCCTGAGGTAAAAAATGTCTTTGGTAAAATCGGTCGCGCGGAAACCGCAACCGATCCTGCCCCGTTGATGATGATTGAGACCTTTATTCAATTAAAACCTAAAGATCAGTGGCGTGAGGGAGTGACCACTGAAAAGCTCAAAGCGGAACTCGATAAGCTAGTGCAGTTTCCGGGCTTAACCAATGCTTGGGTGATGCCCATCAAAACGCGTATTGATATGCTCGCGACGGGGATTAAAACGCCTGTCGGGATTAAAGTCGCGGGTCCAGATTTAGATACTATCCAAAAGATTGGTCAAGATCTTGAACGTATTTTGAGTCAGGTAGAGGGCACCGCTTCGGTCTATTCAGAGCGGGTAGCTGGGGGACGCTATATTAAGGTTGATATTCTGCGTGATAAAGCCGCGCGATTTGGGCTCAATATTGCTGATGTACAGCAAGTGGTCGCAACTGCAATTGGTGGAATGGATGTCACGCAAACCATTGAAGGACAAGAGCGCTATCCGGTTAGTTTGCGCTACCCGCAAGACTTACGCGATTCTCCAGAAGCACTGCGGAAGCTTCCTATAGTCACCGCCGAGGGATTAAATATTGCCCTAGGTGATGTGGCAACTATCTATATTGAAAATGGGCCACCGGGCATTAAAAGCGAGAACGCTCGCATTAATGGTTGGACGTTTATTGATTTAGATGGTGTCGATGTTGGCAGCTATGTGGCAGCCGCTAAACAAGTACTGAGCGAGCAGTTGGAGTTACCTGCAGGTTATTCCATCAGTTGGGCTGGTCAATACGAGTATATGGAGCGTGCTAAAGCTAAATTGACTTATGTGGTGCCGCTCACGCTTGGGATCATTATCGTTTTACTCTATTTGAACTTTAGAAGTTTTAGCGAAGTGGCAATCATCATGGCGACATTACCTATGGCGATGATTGGTGGACTGTGGTTACTATACCTTGAGGGGTTTAACTTTTCGGTCGCGGTAGGCGTTGGTTTTATAGCGCTTGCAGGTGTTGCCGTTGAAATAGGCGTGATCATGCTCGTGTATCTCAACCAAGCCATCAGCGAGCTTAAGGAGAAACAACCGATCATAACCCTTGAAGCCATTAATAATGCCATTTTAGAAGGTGCGGGCAAACGCATTCGTCCAGTCATGATGACGGTGGCAACAATTATTATCGGGTTATTGCCAATCCTTTACGGTTCGGGCACAGGTTCTGAGGTAATGAGCCGCATCGCCGCGCCTATGGTAGGCGGCATGGCAAGCGCACTATTACTTACCTTAGTGGTGTTACCTGTAGTGTATATGTTGATGATCCGTTGGCGTGAGAAAGTTAATGATTAACCTGAGGTTTGGATAAGGAATGAACTAACTAATTGTTTTTAAACACACATTAAATTATTCCCTTATCTAGCCAGAGAGTTTTAGGGATAACTAGACGAATTTACGCACCAATAGCTGGCTATTGGAAGTGAATTCAACGCAGTTAGCGCTAAAATTGGCTGCTAGAAAGGCATTAATTATCCGAAGCTCAGGTTAGTTAATCGATAGCGGAAAAAGTTTGCCTCAAGCGCAGTAATATTAAGCGCTTGAACGGCAAACTTTGGTTTGGTAAAACCCGATTACATCGAAAAATTGGATAAAAGACTCTCAAGACTCTAACTAACCCGAGATCAGGTTAATAACGCTTCCTTGGCGCACTTATTGCTGTACTAGAACAGCCAATGCACCAAGGAGCGAGTATGTACATTCAAAATTCACCTTATTCACAAATGTATGGTTCGAACGATCTTTATAGTCGAAAGAACAATAATGCTGTGAGCGATCAAGACATTTCTAATTCAGTGGCAAAAAATTCAGGAACACCTTCGTTTATGGAAGCCGCAAAGGCCGTTCAAGAAAAAGCCCCGAACAACACCCAATCGACCTACCTTACCAAGCATTTTGAGCAAGCTGAAAAGCTAGCCCATGAAGCTCTGGTGAGTTCGAATCACAAAATAGGCAGCCGCGAATATAACATCGAGATGTATCGTGAAATGATGACGAACATTGTAGAGATGCCAATTGAAGTAGAAATTGCACCAGAAGAGATGAACCAAGCACTGTTATTTAATCATCTGGGATTGGACTTTAAAGAGTATAAAACGGTAACTGTACGCTCAGAGTTGTTAACTATGCTTGAGCAAAAAGTCGAGCAGGACAGTACGCTAATTAGATCAGATAAAGCAAAATTAACAGCAATTATTACTGATACGCAAGATAGGCTAGAAGCCGCGCAAGCGGCGCTACTTGAAGGTGAAGACATTACCCAGCGACTGCAAGATAGCAAAAAGGCTATCTATCATTCTTACGAACAGCTTAAACTTGGTAAGGTGAGTCAGCGAGACCTGATTTCGACTTTGTAGTTATTCTTGACCAAGGATGCTTTAACAAAGTGAAGAAAATGCATTTTGTAGTCTGAAATGATTGAGGCTTATGTTTTATTCTAAAAAGTACAATTTTTTGTTCTGCCATATTAGCCGCACTGGCGGTACGTCGTTATGTAGTGTCCTCAGGCAAACGGCGCCAGACCTAAGGATGATATGCAGCCAGCATGCATCGCTTCTAGAGGCTAGAGCGGCATTGCCGGAAGCGTTTGAGAGTACGTTTAAATTTGCTTTTGTACGTAACCCATGGGAAAGACTCGTTTCTTGGTATTCACTATTAGAGAAAGGTAAAAGTCTACACTCAGAAGCGGTATCTGAGAAGCATCATTATGCAGAGAAAGAGAGGTTTGAACTATTTGTACAAGAGATGGTTGCAGAGCAGCACGGCGGAATAGCGTGGAGTCAATGGTCCCAGTTATCTGACCATTTGGGAAATTCACTCGTTAATGAAATTTGCCGCTTTGAAAACTATCAAAAAGACAGTAAGCGAATTTTAAGGAAGTTGGGGAGCAAAGATTATTATTTACCTTATTATAATCAAGCATCAAGTAGGCACTACCGTCATTACTACTCTGATTTAGCATTAAAATTGGCTGAGGAGCTTTTCCTAGATGATATTTATCAATTTGGGTATAAATTTTGATAGTGGTCGGCCTTGTGAAAAACGGTAAATATCCAAGCAAGAAGGAAATTGGAATAAATATTTGTATAAATCACAAGTTGTAACAATAATGTGTTAATTGTTACTTAAAAGAGCTTCTGAGTGTTTATATGGATATCACTGAGTTAGATGAAAAGGCATTTGTTGACGTATTTAACCTGCCAGAAAAAATCACCATAAAGACTGCTAACACCGCAGATATAGAGGAAATGGCTTTAGTCACCAAGGTGAGTTGGCAAGCGGCCTTTAGCGGGTTTTTACCAGAGCACGTGCTAAAAAGGGGAAACGTCGAATTTTTTGCAACTATTTGGTCTGAGATTATCAAAAATTCGACAACCCAAACAGCATTGCTTGTGACTGATGGCAGGAAAATATTAGGCTGCGGCGCTGCTGGGATTTATCGCCGAATGTATAACCCAGTTAGCCAAAAAGTATCGAGAACGAATGCTGGCGAGCTTTATCGTGGTTACATTTTACCAAGTCACCAAAACCGCGGGCTCGGTAGGGCGCTGTTGAAAGCACGCTTGTTAAAGCTTTACGAGCTGGGTTGTCAAAGCGCTTACACCTGGATCTATGAACAAAACCAACAAGCAAGACGCTTTTACGAAAAGCATGGGGCGGTAAACCTCGACCAAGCCCAAGGGATAACAATGAAACGATTTAGGTTTGAAGAAGTGTGCTATGGCATTGAAGTAAATCGTGTTTTTGATTTTAGCTAAGGTGAAGTGAGAGAAAATTTCAAACACCGTATGGTCAGAGGTAATTGTCATCGATAAGCGGTGACAATTACTTCATGCAGACTAACGTAGGTCGGCGGGTGTAGGATAGTCTGGGTGCTCAACAATTTTCGGTGCCCAAACTGCTGGGATCACGGCCTCTCGTTTCTGTTTGATACGCTCTACTAGCGTATTCAAATCATAATTGGGTTCACCATAAACGGCTAGCCAATTCTCAGGTACGTCTTCTGGGTCTGCAGCCTGAATAACGTGCGCCATCCACTGCTTTCTAAGCTCAGCCCATTCACTACTTTGATTCTCATTGACACCTGCAAGTGGTCGAAGCTCTACATATATTGTCCTTCTCGGACCTTCACTGCGTTTCGGCTCAGAGCCATGTAAAACCATCATGTCTTGAACTAAGATATCTCCGGCTTTAGCTGGTTGCTGTACAACCCCTGGAATGTTCCAGCCATATTCGCTCGAGAGAGAATAAATATCCAAAATTTGGTGTTGGGAATTTGGCAAATAGCGTAAGCACCCGTCATCTATATTCGCATCATCAAGATAGATACCGACATTTAAATATGCAAAATGACGAGAATGAGGAGCATCTTGATGCCAAGCTATGTGAGGGTGGGGATGTGGATATTTGCAGACTAAGTCACATTGCAATGGAACGCTGCCTACACCACAAAGGTGTTCACTGATCGCTAACATTGCTGGTGTTGCGAGTAGTTCGATAATTAACTCGGGCGCTTCAAAAAGCAAATCATTATAACGAAAGAGTTTTGGCTCACCTGATTCATTTGATAAATGGTATTGAGTCGCGATTTTTCCATCTTGCTGTGCTTGTTTTGCTTTACTCTCGAGCGCATTAGATAGTCGCTTCAGTTTTTCCAGCAGTGTGTCGGGTAAAGTTTGTTCAAATAAAACGAAGCCGTTGTTTTTGTAAAAATCGAGTTTGCTTTTGCTCACAATCGTCATGCGTGTACTTCCTAGTTATTTTGTTGCTTGTCAGACTTAAGTGTTGTTTGTCGAGTATATTCACTCGCCTGCCAATAGAGTCTGTCTCAGCTACAGCACTGACTATAGTGTCGTAAAATGCCAGTTAGCGCAATTACGGTGGGTTACATTGTGGATTTTGTTTATATTAACTCAACTCGAATAAACAGAAACTTCCATTGGCACCACTTTGCATCCTCAAGTACAATTGGCGTTTTCGATTGCAACACACCGGAACCTTCCTATGGAAATCAAAGTAAATTACCTCGACAATCTCAGAATTGATGCCAAATTTGACGACTTTTCTGTCATTGCAGATCAGCCAATTCGCTATAAAGGCGATGGCTCAGCACCAAGTCCCTTTGACTACTTTTTAGCTTCTTCAGCGCTTTGTGCAGCTTACTTTGTGAAGGTGTATTGTAATGCGCGTGACATTCCAACGGATGGAATTCGTGTGGCGCAAAACAACATCGTTGATCCTGAAAATCGTTATAACCAAATTTTTAAAATTCAGGTGGAGCTTCCGGAAAGCATTTCTGAAAAAGACCGCCAAGGTATCCTGCGCTCAATTGATCGCTGTACTGTTAAAAAAGTGATCCAAACAGGACCTGAATTCCAAGTGGAAGCGGTTGAAAGCCTTGAAGATGACTCGCAGGCTATGCTGATGGTTGATACCAGCGAAAGCGACAGCACTTTTATCCTAGGTAAAGATCTTCCGCTGGAACAGACTATCGCAAATATGACCAAGATCCTCTCGGATTTAGGCATGAAGATTGAGGTTGCATCATGGCGTAATATCGTGCCACACGTCTGGTCTTTGCATATTCGTGATGCTGCTTCACCAATGTGTTTCACCAATGGTAAAGGGGCAACCAAAGAAAGCGCGCTATGCTCAGCACTTGGTGAGTTTATTGAGCGTTTAAATTGCAACTTCTTTTATAATGATCAGTTTTTTGGTGAAGAAATCGCAAATGCTGAATTTGTTCACTACCCGAACGAAAAGTGGTTTAAACCCGAAGCTGATGATGCGCTTCCTACTGAAATTTTAGACGACTACACTCGTGAAATTTACGACCCAGAAGGTGAACTACGCGGTTCGCATCTAATCGACACAAATTCAGGTAATGTAGCGCGCGGTATTTGTTCTATTCCGTACACTCGCCATTCAGATGGTGAAACCGTGTATTTTCCGTCAAATCTAATAGAAAACTTATTCCTAAGTAACGGTATGAGTGCTGGTAATAACCTGTTTGAAGCGAAAGTGCAGTGTTTATCTGAGATCTTTGAACGCGCGGTGAAAAAGCAAATCATCGAACAGGAAATTGTGTTGCCTGACGTGCCAGAGTCTGTACTTGCTAAATATCCAGGTATTGTTGAAGGGATAAAAGGGCTTGAAGAGCAGGGCTTTCCTGTGGTGGTGAAAGATGCGTCTCTGGGCGGTCAATTTCCTGTGATGTGTGTGACCCTGATGAACCCTAAAACAGGCGGCGTATTTGCCTCTTTTGGTGCGCATCCGAGCTTGGAAGTTGCACTTGAGCGCAGTTTAACTGAGTTGTTACAAGGCCGTAGTTTTGAAGGCTTAAACGATGTACCAAAACCTACGTTTAACAGCATGGCGGTATCTGAGCCGGAGAATTTTGTTGAACACTTTATCGATTCTACGGGGGTGATCTCATGGCGCTTCTTTAGTACGAAGCATGACTACGACTTTGTTGAGTGGGATTTTACAGGCACGAATGAAGAAGAATGCGATAAGTTATTTGGCATCTTGGAAGGGTTAGGTAAAGAAGCCTATATTGCGGAGTTCACAGACTTAGGGATCGCTTGTCGTATTTTGGTTCCGGGCTTTTCTGAGGTGTACCCTGCCGAAGATCTTATTTGGGACAACACCAATAAAGCACTGCAATATCGTGAAGATATTCTCAACATCCATTCTCTAGATGACGAGGCATTAGCTAACTTGGTCGAGCGCTTAGAAGACAGCCAGCTTGATAACTATATCGATATTATCACCCTAATTGGTGTTGAGTTTGACGAAAATACGGTGTGGGGTCAGCTTACAATTCTTGAGCTTAAGATTTTAATCTATCTAGCGCTTGGCGATATCGAAACGGCTATTGAACTAGTTGAAACCTTTTTGCAGTTTAACGACAACACCGTTGAGCGTGGCTTATTCTACCAAGCAATGCATGCCACACTTGAAGTCGCGTTGGATGAAGAGCTAGAAATTGAAGATTACATTCATAACTTTACTCGCATGTTCTCTAAAGACGTGATGGATGCGGTTATTGGTTCAATTAATGGCGATGTGAAATTCTATGGCTTAACGCCAACTAACATGAAGCTGGAAGGTTTGGATAAGCACCTGCGTCTTATTGAAAGTTATAAGAAGCTTCATGCAGCAAGAGAGAAATTAGCGCAGCGCTAAGCTTTATGTTTCTAAGTAAAAGCAAGATAGCATGACTGCTTATCTTGCTTTTACTGTTTGATAGACTGGTGTGTATTTAGTGGTTACACATTAACTGTAGTAGCTAAGCCCCGAACCTCAGGTTAAAAACCTTAATTTGATTTTTCCTCTTTGATACAGTTTTGGTTTTTAAACTGTGTCTTTGCATCGTGATATATAAAAGAGAAATCTGCTGTACGTGGTGTAAATATTGGTTTGCCAGTACTCTTATCGCATTCAGTTGCGATCCCGCCTGCCGCATGACAATTCATACAAGAGGAGCTTTTATAATAAAGCGCTTCTTCTTTACCTTGAGGTTGGTTTCCTAGTTGTAAAAATGTCTCAATCACTTCATTGGTCAAATAAACTGGGTGAGGCATTCCTCCCGAATAATTAATGAGTTTGGTTTCAATCGTATCACTTGCTTGGCCGTTAATATCAGTCATTGGCTTACTTCGGTTATTAGTTGAGTATTGGGTACCAATCAGTTTGTAATATTGAAGGACAGCGTTTTCTTGTTTAAACAACTTAGAAATATGCTGGTTCACTTGCTCAACAACAGGTGATATTTGCTCTAATCGCACCACCTGAGTAGGCTTAGTGCCTCCTACTGGATGATTGATTGCGCATGTTGGGCATTGCTTGTTGAAAAATGTTGGTGAGTTGCCCCAAACATTATTCTGATGTGAAAAGGTTGCGTAAATCCAGTTACTAGACGTGCCAGTTTTCTGCATTATATGAAATCCAACAACGCCAACTTCTTTTTCTTCGATTTTAAATGAATCAGCTTCGCCATTTTGTATCTGGTTGTAGCGCTTTACGGGTAGTTTGGCTCGAATATATTTACTAGGGTCATCTGACTCATCTAGCAATTTCCAAGCTACCTTTATCTCTATAGCAAGGCCTGGCGGCTTAGGGTCAAAACTTGTCAAGTTTTGTGGCAAGTTACAAGTTGGTAGTGAAGATTTGTCGGAACAAGCTAAAAAGCCAATAGTATTCATGTTGATACACATATTACTTGCCTGCTGACTTTTGCACGCCCAACTATAAGTCGGGTTATTCGCGAATTCAATTTGGCCATCTATGCTATATAGTTTGTTTTTAGTAATAAAATTGAAAACATATGGACTGACGAACTTTTGATAATAAACAGGATTGTTTTTTTGATCGGTTAAAATAGCATGTTTTTTCGGTTCATTTTTAGGCGCAACTTGTTCCACAGCAGATAAAGGCTGCATCATGGCAAAGTTTTTGGATATATCCCAGTTTACCGGAGGCGTTGCATCTACTGTGAAAATGGTCTCGGTTTCACGCCAGTTTATCCAAAGTGGAAGCGGGCAGTTGGCGCCTGAGTCGGCAGTACACACTTTTAGATTATTTTGTGTGAGCTTATAGTTTTCGTCCAATTGCCTGTTTAGTGCAATAAAGCTCAACCATGAAAATAGTGCGTAACGATGATCCAAATAGTCAAGCTTCTTCGATTCAGAGGGTTTTACGGGTTTTAACTTTTCACATGACTTCACTAACTTATTGTATGCGTCAAGAGGGTAAGGTTTTAGCTGAGTCAAGTCGCTAGGAAAAGGAAAGGGCTCAGTTAATGTGCATTCGTCTTTGACTAGCCAATCTGGAAAAATGCTGTATTCAGTAGCAAAAGTACCAGTACTTACTAATAGTAAAGAGAGCTTCGCTATTACACTTTTCATGGTTATTTCCTTTTCTTATAAGGTGAAGAATATAAATATGATTTGATATTAAATTCAGATGTTGATGTGAGGGTTATTTTTATATAGTAACCAGTTTGTACTTTCAGGTTGAGCCAAGGAGTTAAGTTAGTGCTTAATTTTTTGTCTGTTATTTTTCTTAGTGCGCTCAAAAAGCTGTCATGTAGGTAATTTTCGTCAAGGTTTGTGATCCAAGGCAGTTCAATTTCAATTTTTTCTGACAACTCCGTTGAATAGGAAAGCCCAACTTGTATTTCATCTGATACATGAACAATAGCATTTAATAATTGTTCCAGTAGATATAAGTTTCCTTTCCAGTCTAGATCTTTGAGTAAACCGGGAAGTTTCAATGTTTCTAATTTAAAAACGAATTTAGCTCTAAATTCCTTTCGTCCAAATGTAAAGCTGAAGTGGTTTATCCTAGTATTCTCTAAACTAGGAAGTAACTCTTTTGTTTTATTTAAAAATTCAGGAGCTAAAAACTCAGATGCGTTAATTATAAATGCGCTTAATAGGCTGAAGTCAGAAAACTGACAATGTTGTGTACTTATACAAAATGTTGGAACTGTGCTATAACGACCATCTTCCCAGTCAAAGCTAAACCATATTAAGTTTACAGGTTTGTAAGTAGAAGAAAGCTTCCTCCTCTTTATAAACTTGTTTATTCTGTGGGCGTATTCATTTGGAAGTTTTTGGTTTATATAAGATAAAACGCTATCTAAATTATGAGGAGAGCAGTAATAGCATACTAGGAAATCAACTGCTTCTTCAAACTGATCAATTCTCTTTTCAAAACATATTGCATGTATATTTTCAGGAATGCTATTTACAATTGGCTGAAGCTTTTCCGTTATTGTGCGATTGAGATGTTGAACCTCACTATCAAGTGCAATGCTATAAAGCTCACTTTTACTATATTTCATGATGAATGCGGGTGAAATACCAATTTAACTTAATTTTTGGTCTATTTTTTGTTCTGTTTCTGATGTTAATAACATTAGAATTTTACAAAGTAAAACAACCAAATCGTTCCTGTACCGTTGACAGAATTTCACTACAAAAAAATACACGCTTGATTAAGCTAAAAATCACCCGCTGCTCCTATGTATTACCAAATTGTTTTGATAGTGTGTTGAACTTCAGGTCTTAGTTCTGCAGATAGTTGATCCCACAGATCATCTGTCAATCCAGTCTCTAAAGAAATTTCAGTAATAATGCGTTTTTGATCTGCTGTTAAATCAAACTCAGCCATCACTTCAGCCAAGTTATCGGTCGCTCGTTGTTTCAAAGCTTCATCGTTAGTTACATTATAGATGTAAGAGATTAAACCGGTTGGTAGTTTTGTATTATCACTCATTTTTCATTTCCTAATTTTCATAGTTTTGGAGGTATAAGGTTTTAGTGCTAGCCTTATCATTTAAGTATTCATTATAAGCATCATCTTTCATTGTGTTTTTATTAAATAGTAATACTTTATATAAAAAGTAATAATAAAAAGTTCGATGTGAACGATACCCAGCAAAGCTTGATATTTTTTCTTCGAATTCTTGTAAACTACCTATATCATCTAAATTTGCCAAGTAGTTGAGCATATTATTATAACCCAACCAACCAGCGTTATTAGAGTTTTTTGCAAGGCTTACCCCTGTTGATGAGTAATATTTTGCTTCATCTTGATATTTTTTAAAATTAATGGAATCGTTTTGTATTGAAGCATGTATTAGCTTAAACCACGCCCATATTCCATTTGTTGCTGAGCTAATATCATTTATATTTATATCTTTGGAAAGTTCAGCTAAATTATTCATAGCGCTTTGTGCCAAATCAACCTTACCAGTGAGCAACTGTGATAGAGCTTTAAAAGCAATACAAGTGAGTTCAGAACAAAAGCCGTAATTATCAGTTATGGCTTGAGAGCTATTATCGAAAAAGCCTTCTTTTGGTAACGTATCGACAAGCGCTATTACTTTGTCAAACTCCCCCAGTGAAAAGTAGGATTGCGATAAAAGCTCGAAGATCACTGGGTGTTGGTGAGGTGGATATTCGCTTTTGTTTTCGTGCAGCTGTAATCCTATATTATGAGCTTTTAAAATATCACCGGTAGCGTAGGCGTGCAGCCATTCGCCTCTCATCGTAATGAAGCGCTCTTTAGGGTCTAAAATTGTGGCGAGTTCACTGATATTTTGAAGCACGTGCTTTTTTGCCAACGTATCTAGCCAACCATTGTATGCAATCCTAGATGAGGCAAGTGCATTTTTAATCTTATGGAGTAAAGGCTGATTATCGATTAAACCATTTTGGAAGAAATTCAATGCCTCTGCATAGTAAATACTGGCCTCTGCGACAGAATAAATCGCAGCGGCGCTTTTTGCTGATGTTAGTAATAATTCAACAGCCGCATCATGCTCTCCCACTTTTGCTAAATGGTGGGTTGTAAGCAGTGGTTGCTTTTGGCTCATTCCTGTATTGTTGAGTACCTCAATTATACTCATGTGGTGTGCATGCGATTCATGCTTACCCATACTTTCATAGGCAGCATCACGTACCAAAGCGTGTTTAAATATATAGCTATCGTTATCAACACGACGTTGCTGCACAATAAGGTCGTTTGCTATCAACTCATTTAAGTCGTTTTGGATCTGGTTTTCGCTTAAAGAAGATGCCGCAACGAGTAAATCATATTCAAACTCTCGGCCAATTGTGGCTGCTAGTTGGGCTGTTTCTTTGGCGTGACTGAGGCTATCTAGTTTTTGTTGTAATGACTCTCTTAAACTCGTAGGTACATGGTCAAGTTTATCTGGTGCGAGGAAGTCAATCTCTCCGCCTTTATCTCCAACTAATGCCTTTTGTTTAAGCATGTTGACGAGTTCTTCAATAAATAGCGGGATCCCGTCGGTGCGGCTGGTAAGTAATTTGAGAACTTGCTCTGACACTCGGCGGCCATCAAACAAATTAATGATAAAATCTTCTGTGGCTTTTTCGGTTAGTTTTTTCAGACAAACATCCACTAAGGTGAGGTCTTTTAACTGAGTTGGTACCGCTTGTCTTGAAGTGCTTAGTAAAACATCACCTGAAGCGAGCGCACCGACAAAGTGATGTAAAAACTCTAAGGTGGTGCTATCTGCCCAGTGAATGTCCTCGATAATGTAAAGCTTAAACTTGCTGAGTCCATGGCGATTTGACAATAACAATGCACAAAGCCCTTTAAACAACACTTGCTTTTGCTCATCGGGAGAAAGTGTAGAAGGCGTGATTTCATCATCAAGTGAGATATTGAGCCAAACTAGCAACACAGGGATAGCTTGTGCTAAATCGAGCTTACTATCCATGTTGGATAATACATAACTAAAAACGGTATTGGCTGAATGAGCATCTAGCTGCTCGGTGTTAAATAGATACTTGACCAGCGTTAAAATTGGATACAAAGCATTATTTTGATGCTCTGGTAAACACTGGGCGACTAAATGTTGATATTGCGGTGCATTAGCACGAATTTCTTGCAGCAGCCGAGATTTACCTATGCCAGCCTCACCATGAATGTGAGCGATGCGGGTTGCACCTTCGACCTCGTTATTAATGAGTGAAAGTGTCTGTTCAAGCTCAAGGTGACGACCAACAAGTTCGTGATGGTTCTTTGTACCACGCATAAAGCCAAATGCTTCGATGCGACGTTCTCCTTGCAAGTTATAAACCGGCGTTAGTTCAAATAACGGGCCTATTTGTACTTGGCCGTACAGATTGAATTCAGAAAAAGCATCAAGGAGTGAGCGTGACTCTGCACTACATAAGACTTGGCGCTCGCCAGCTTCACGGGAGAGTGCTGCTGCAATATTCGCGTGATGTCCTTCAGGTACGGCATTAGCATAGGTAATAAATATCCCAGTGTGAATGCCTATATGGGCGTTAAGCGCGACTCTGTGAGCTTCTTGCATTAGCGCGTTACGCTTCGCAAGCTCGCTTATCATTTCAAGTGCGGTACGGGCAGATAATCGCGCATCATTATCGCTGCTAACGGGGTAGCCAAAATAAAACAAACTGGTATCGGCGAGATTACCCACATGATAAGCGCCGTAACGAGTCGCGATATCAATAAAGTGATTGCGTTGAGATTTATAAACCGTGTCTATGACATCGAAGTCTTTTTCATTGTTGTCGAGTGCTTTGACACTTAACCTTACCGCAAGAACGGTTAGCTGTTTGCGTTCGGTAAGCGCAGTATATTCTTGAATGGCGCGATGATTAGGATCGTCATCACGGATCATTACTGTGGTTTCGTCGTAACCATGCTGGGCTTTAACATCATTTAGCACACCAACAAGGTTCGATACGTTCATCCGAGCAAGTTCAGAAAATGCCTCGGTTGCAGTGATCACACGTTCCAACGCACTTTTATTGAGTACACGCCTAAGCAGTCCCGCAAGGGGGTGGCCAAGTAGGGCGCTTGGAATTGGAATGTGTACATCGCTTAATTGTTTGTGATAAATCGATGCGACGCTAGTGCCCGTTACCGCAGGCACGCCAGTTAAACATTCTAAGAATACTAGACCCCATACATAAAGATCTGATTTGGCAGAAGCTGGCTCGCCACGTAATTGTTCTGGTGCGCTGTAAGAAGGCGTGCCCAATGTTTCTTGCGTAAGCGTGATTGTTTCAAAGTCATGTTGGCGGCTTTCTTGCGCAAGTGTACCGATACCAAAATCAAGTATTTTGGCGTAAGTCTTAGCACCAGATTGGCTTAGCATAATATTGGTTGGTTTTATGTCTCTGTGAATAATGCCTTGTTGATGGGCATGAATAAGTGCATCTAGCACCTGCAACATGATGTCGGTTGCATACACAGAATCAATCGCGCCATTTTGACTTAGATAGTCCCTTAATGTTTGTCCTTCCACATACTCGAAGACTCCAAACATTAAATTTTCATTTAATTGTCCTTTATCTAATAATCGTACGATATTTGGGTGGTTTAATTGACTACAAAGTAAGGTTTCACGATTGAAACGTTCTGCATATCTTTGTTTTTTCGTCGCTTCTAGTTGTGGTTCTAACGCCAAAAATTTTAGTGCAACGATTTGCCCTGTGTTTATTTGGCGCGCCTTAAAAACTTTACCGAATCCACCTTCTCCAATTTTTTCAAGTAGTTGGTATTTGTCAGACTGGAATACATCGACAATATGGCTATCCGAAAACTGTGTCAGAGACATATGATTACTAATTCTTATTTTTTGTTAATGGTATAGGGTAATTGGAATGTAAATACTTGTCTAGCATGAGAATTTTAATTGTTTTTTAAAATTGGATAATTAACAGTCTGGGTTGACTGTGGGATTTTGTAAGTATTTGAAAATATTCTATTTTTATTTGGGTGAGTTTTTTGGAATATTGCTTGTAATGGAGTGTAATTCCTTCTGCTCGAAAAAGTTGGCATACTTTACCTATAAGAATAAAAAGGAAAAATGAATGAAACGCCGAACGTTTATGTTTGCTGGTGCAGCACTCACGGTTGCATCAGTCTTGCCTCCTGTTAGTTTTGCTAGACAAAGCTTCACTGCTTCTGGAGTATCAAAAGATACAACGGAAAGGCTTCCTGAAAATCTATTGAATGAACTAGGTATTCAAGTACCTATCAGGGATGTTCTAAGCCCTTCAGGGGAACGAGTTTCTTTTAAAAAAAGAGCCAATATAATTAGGCGTTACGGAGATTCTCTCTACGTTTACTTCGAACATGAGAGGGTGATCAGGGTTTTTGATACCCAGGGTAACCCTGCTTCCAATGAATTGCCTTTACCTAAATACATTAGCGATCTTAAAGATTTTGCTGTAGATCCGACACAACAACAGCTTTATTTATTGCAACCTGGAAAGCACCACATAGTGTTAGCCGACTTTAGCGGTGAAATAGTGGGCACTTTTGGTGAGTTCGGAATTGAGCAAGACTATCAACTTAATGGTCCAAAGAGCATCACCATTGGTAAGTCTAATCAGTTATTTGTTTTGAATTCTGGCAGTTCTAGTATCAAAGTTTTTGAAAGCAATGGAGTATTTTTAAAAAACTATACATTGAGTCAAAAGCAAAAACGCACAGTTACAAGTATCGATGGCGCTAATCAGATTATTATCAATGGTGGGAAGTTTTCAGATCGCCAATGGAAATTAGATCAAAATATTCGCAATTTTATCGAGGTGGACTAAGCTGAGTAAGGGCTTGATCGGATTTTACTTTTTTGCCACTTAAGCAGTTTGGAGCTTGAGTTACGTTAGGTTAGTTATCTGTGAACTTAAGGATGGTTATGCCATATAGTAAGGAACGGTTAGCTTATTTTAAGCTTCCAATTTTTCTTGAACATCAACAAGTACTCGACGAGCTTGGGACGCTGAATGAGCTGGCCTGGACTGACCATGTAAATAAAGCAAATTACGACGGCGGGTGGGACGTAGTTGCGTTGCGTTGTTTGTCAGAGCATTTATCTGCTCACCCGATCTTACAAAACTTTGCGATTGAGTCAGGCACTCACTGGCAAAACTTACCTATATTAGAAGAAAAGCCGCTACTTAAATCATTCGTTGATAATTTCCCCTGTGAAGTTCTCTCTGTAAGAATCATGCGATTGAAAGCAGGTGCTTTTATAAAACCTCACAGAGATGGCGGCCTTTGTATCGAAAATGGTGAAGCAAGACTTCATATACCTTTGGTCATCGACACTGCTCTTGAGTTTGTCGTTGATGGTATGCAAGTACCAATGAAAGAAGGAGAGGTGTGGTACATAAATGCGGACAAAATACACAGTGTCGCTAACCGAGGAAACCTTGATAGAGTCAATATCGTTATTGATTGCAAAGTAAATGATTGGTTATTAGATTGCCAGTCAGGGTCAATGGGCGTTCCTTGTGAAGAGTATACAAGCTAAAAAAATGCAGTGTGTTTCGTTAGCAAGCGATTTAAAAATAATAGGTTGAAGGATCTGTAATGACGTCTGGCAGCGTGTACCAAGTAAAAAAATTGCTAGAGCACTCTCAAGCTTTGCTCCTAAATGATATTGATGCTGGGTTAAATAGACCTCACGCATTATCTATGTCTGAGGCTCTAGCTGAACTAACAGGCGTATCCACTGACTTCGATATGAATGATTGGTCTGATATAAACACTGACAAAGGGGTCGCGATTTCACCTGTTCAGGCAGCTAAATGTTTACTAGAAACGCTACGTAGTCAGATATTTATGCAGGGCGTTGCGAGCGCGATACGAGACAAAATCAATCAGCAAGATAATATAAATATCCTCTACGCAGGGACCGGGCCATATGGTGTATTACTATTACCTTTTCTCGCGCTCCACAAAACGAGTCCAGTCTCAGTAACACTTTTAGATATTCATCCAGAAAATACGCAAGCAATACATGAGCTGGTAACTAAACTTGATATCGCTCATATGGTGAAACGTATAGTGCACGCAGATGCAACAACTTGGCTACCTGAAGAACCAATAGAGTTTGATCTCATTATTTCCGAGACCATGAATACCTTATTACGCAGAGAGCCTCAAGTATGGATTTTTAGTCACCTTCAACAGTTTTTAAAGCCAGATGGAGAGCTCATACCTCAAGAAATTGAGCTTACTGCTTGGCTATGCAATCCAAGTTCTCTGACGAAAAGTGAGCAAAGAGTCAACCCAGCTGAGCTTGGTTCGTTTTTCCGTCTCGATAAAAACACAGCAAGCGCACTCAATGAGAATAACCTAGATGTTTTATCTGGTTCGTTTGAGGTACCGGATTGCGGGAAAGTTTATCATACACTGGAATTGAAAACGGAAATCAAAGTCTATAGGGAGCATAGACTCACCGAAAACCAATGCAGCTTGAATTTACCAATTAAGTACCAAGATAAAAATCTAAAGGCCGGTGATCGGATTACTTTTGAGTATATTAACGATCCAATACCTGAGTTCATCTTTAGCTTCCCTGATGAAAGTTTACCAAATCTTCCCGCTTATCATGAGGTGGGTGAGTCTGGAATTTTCCAAATTAAACGTATCTTCGTTAAATGCCAATTAAATAAAGTAAATAAGCTTGATATTAACAACCATGAATGTGAGTGGTCTTTGGATACACAAATATGGGGTGAACTTGAGTTAAGTTTAGAATTGGTTTTAGAAGCCTTGTATCGGTTTAGGTTGTTTGAGGAATTTGAGTTTTGGCTGCTTGATAAAATTGGTAATCGACTTGATGATAAATTAGTTGGTGCTATTAATCGAAAAGTAGTTGGTTTTTATAGTTAAAATATAAAGGTAAGAGTGATGAAGTTTACGCCTCCAGATGGTTTATATGTTAGACCGTCAAAACCAGAAGATAAAGGCTTTCTGGAAAGCTTACACCATAGCACTCGGCAAGATTTGCAGTTGATTGATGGAGATAAGGATTTTATAGAGTCAATTATTGAAATGCAGTTTAAAGCGCAAAGTAATGGCTATGGAGATCAATTTCCAAACGCTATGTATTTCATTATTGAAAAACACCATGAGCGAATAGGCAAGGCGACAATTGACTTTGGTAATAATGAAGTGAGATTAATAGAAATTGCTTTAATACCTCAAGCTCGTGGATTAGGGCTCGGTGCAGCAGTTGTTCAATCTTTCCAGCAAGCTGCTGCTCAATCCGGCGTGCCGATGACTCTGTCGGTATTGCAAAATAATTACGATGCAAAGCGTTTATATCAAAAGCTAGGCTTTAAAATTGAATCAGTTAAGGCTCCTTATGAGTTACTAATTTGGTATCCGCCAGCGTTGAGGAATATAGTTTTAGGTTAATTTAAAAAGAGGGGTAATAAACGAAAGGTAATAAAGCGCCTCGCTTGATCATTGGTATTAATAACTGTTTTTTAGTTAACAAGAGCGAGTCTAACTTAATGAGCAAAGGAGCAAGTGTTGTGAAACTAACTAGTAGTTTATTTGAAGACTTAATCGGTCAGGATGTTGAAGTATTTACGGCCGATGGCAAGCATAAGCTAAACGAGTTGCAAGTTGATGCTATTGATGAGTGCAAGCTAAACAGTAATGAATTTGAAGGATTTTCTGTAACGTTAACCGCCAAATCAAATTTTCCGCTTACTGATGATACGTATACATTAAAGCATCAAAAGCTGGGTGAAATGCCACTGTTTTTATCTGCATACGAAAAAGACAAGTATCAAATAATTATCAGCATAAAAAAAGAAGCATAAAGGAGTTTAATGATGTCAGAACCCTATATTGGACAGGTTACCCTCTATGGCTACAATTGGGCACCTAAAAATTGGTCTTTATGTAATGGTCAGCTAATTCAAATTAGCCAAAATCCAGCGCTTTATTCTCTCACCGGCACCGCGTATGGTGGTGATGGTAGAACAACCTTTGGTTTACCAGACTTTCGTGGCAGAGTGCCGGTGGGGCTTGGTGACTTAGGAAACGCTAGTTACGATAGAGGCAATGCTGGTGGCGCTGAAAACGTAACGTTAACCTTAGCAAATATTGCACACACCCACGATGTGCAAGCAAGTACGAAAACGGCTAACTTTACGCTTGCTAACGTTCCGGGACCAAACCAAATGGCGACGCAGACGGCTCAGCCTATATATGCAGCAGCATCGAACTTGGTAAATACCTCAGACTCCACGGTATCAAGCATTGGTAGCGGTCAGAGCCACTATAATATGCAGCCCAGCTTATCCCTTAACTTTGCCATTGCACTCACTGGCATTTATCCGAGCCGAAACTAAGGAGGTCGTAAATGGAAGGTTTTATTGGACAGATAACGATGTTTGCCGGCAATTACTCGCCATTTAAATGGGCGTTTTGTTATGGGCAGATCACTGCAATTACAGGGAATGAAGCGTTATTCTCTTTGCTTGGGAATACTTATGGTGGAGATGGTAGAAGTAGTTTTGGGTTTCCTGATATGCGAGGTCGATTACCTATGGGGTTCGGCAGTGGTCCCGGATTAACGCCAACACTGATAGGAACAATGAAAGGGGTAGAAACGGTCACCTTAAATATCAGTCAAATACCATCGCATAGCCATAATTTTCAGGTAAGTAACAACACCGCGACGGGTACAAGCCCTGGTGGGCAAGTGTTGGGTAAAGCTGATATGTACTGTGAACCAGCAACGGCCCAGCATGGTGATGGTCCTTCAGCTATGTATGACGGCATCATTGCCTCCAAGGGAAGCAATCAGGCTCATGAAAACAAAATGCCTAGCCTTGGGGTTAATTTTATCATATGCCTAAATGGCATATATCCACCTAGAAATTAAGGAGAAGAATAATGGCTGATTGTTTTTTAGGTGAAGTTCGAATGTTTGTCTGCAATTTTACACCTGAGTGGTGGACCAGTTGTGGAGGACAGCTACTACCTATATCGCAAAATTCAGCACTTTTTGCGGTAATAGGCTGTAACTTTGGTGGTGATTGTCGCACCACGATGGGGGTGCCAAATTTACAATGTAGAGTTCCGATGGGGACGGGGACAGGTCCTGGCTTGACACCAAATTGGTTAACCGAAAAGCAAGGCGAAAATGAAGTTGTGCTATATGAGTCAAACTTACCTGCTCATACCCATACTTTTTATGGTACGACTTCATTAGCCGGAACGGTTAATACGGGGCAGGGGAATCTACTCGCTCAGTCTACAGGCTTTACTGCTTATGATAATGAACCTAATGCGCAAAATCAGATAGAGATGGATTATGCTGCGCTTGGTACTAATGGCATGGCAAATGCTGGGCATGAAAACCGCCAACCATTTTTGGCGATTCAGTTTGCATTGGCACTAGATGGCACATTTCCACCAAGGAACTAGCTTAGTAAGGCGCAAAGTATTGGTAAGAGATTGGTTTGGTGCTGGTCCTTACTAATACTTATATTTTACGGCGGTAATTGAGTGTTATTATAGCTTTTAAATTAGTAAGTTACTTTGGTGTTTGTAAGAGTGGTAACCAATGTGTAAAAAAGAGGTTTGTCAGCTTTTTTATCTAACAAGATTAAAGCTGGTGTTGTGCTTTATATTTGTTGTTTTATCTATTGGTACGACGAATGCACAGGGAATTGAGTTTGTTAATTTTGGCAACAAGATAAAGCTTGAACAGAGAAGCGCTGAACCTAAGAGTGTGTATAAGTTTGCTAATTCAGAACAATTGGTAGAGCTGAATAACAGAATAATCATAAAAATAAAGGCTGGGATGGGCGGTGACGCTGCAAACGCCTTAAAACAAAAAATAGAGGTGGGTCAGTTAGCCACCTTTGGGCCATTTGCAGAGCACGAGTTTATGGTGGTATCGCTAAAGGACGCGTCCGCAAAGCGCTTAACTGCTGCACTAGCGATTGCCAGTGGTTTGGAGGGGGTAATATATGCCCAACCAGATATTTTACAAATAAAAAGTAAGCTCGAAGTTGAAAATCATAACGCGTCTCAATGGTTAACAAAAACCTTGTCGAAATCAGGTTCTATGAAAGGCTTACCTTTTCGTTTATTTCAGTTAGAGAAATGGCAAAAACAGCTACAACAATTGACTCAAGGTGAGGGAGTAAAAATAGTTGTTATCGATGATGGCTTTGATTTAAAACATGAGGCCTTAAGTAAAACTAAGGTATTACTCACCTACGATATTGAAAGAAGAGTCAAGGACGTACAGCCGCAAAGCCGCTTTGATAAACATGGTACTAAGGTAGTCGGAGTGATCTTTGCCAGAGCAAATGACGCTTTGCCAGCTGAAATATCGGGCCTTGCAATCGACGCAGGGCTTATTGCAATAAGGCAAACAAAAAGCTGGACAAGCCATACATTGGAGTCGTTACATATTGCGCAACTGGCGCAAGCCGATGTTGTTAATATGAGTTGGCAAACGCAGTTGCTACTAGAACCAATAAAAGATGCCATTGATGGCTTAGCACAAACCGGCCGAGGCGGTAAAGGTGCGCTGGTAGTTATAGCCGCCGGAAACAGCGGAAACATGATTAAAGCAAATAGCACAGAGGCGAGTATTGCGTCTGCGGTGGTGGTGGGCGCAATGAATAGTGGTGGTATGCCGGCAAGCTTCAGTAACTTTGGTAAATCGGTAAGTGCTTGGATGCCAGGTTACAGCGCCAAGGTAACTGCGAAAAATAATGCATACAGTGGTTTTGGTGGTACTTCTTACGCAGCGGCATATTGCACGGGCATGATTGCACTGCTGTTGGCCGCGGAACCTGAATTACCGGCAACTAAAGTCAAGCAAAAGTTGGCTCAAGTGTCTGGTTTAAAGCTGGACAACCAGAGTAAGCAAAGTAATTAAACGGCTGTGTTAGCTACTGATAACACAACAAGTTGGATAAAGGTCGTTCCTACCTTGGAAGTGAGCTTCTGGGTATAAAATGTGGATAAAACTATGGATACAGAATATAACAGCGCAATGGTATTTACGCACAGTAAACTACAAACCCATATTAAGGCCGCATTGCTATGCAGTGCTGCTATTCAGTTACCTGTGGCAGTGGCTTCATCAACGCTAGCAAATGCAGAGGCGCTACAAGGCGTAGCGGCTGATACAACGGTCAATCAGCAAGCGCTTGACTATGTGCAGTCAAAGTTGACTTCCAAACCTGTTACGGTCACGCGCGATCCAAGTTGGGGGCGGCTGGAATTTCTGTCGCAATGTACAGGCTCTGATCCTCGGTGTAGTAGTTTTACTAACGAGTTCGAGTGTTTGTATAACCTTCCGTTTGGAACATGTACTTGGGGGGCTCCGCCTAGTAATAATCCTCCATCCTTTAACAGCAGCGCATCGACTAACTTTGCAGAAAATGACACGGGCACAGTGCTTGATGTTAATGCTGACAATGGTGATGGCGGTAGCAATGACTCAGGGATCACTTACTCCTTATCCGGTACAGACGCTTCGCAGTTCAATATTAACTCAAGCTCTGGTGTCATCACGTTTAAGACTGCACCGGACTATGAATCGCCGGGAGACAATGGCGGCGACAATATTTACAATATTACGGTTACTGCCAATGACGGTGGAAGTAGCAACAACACGGCTACACAAAATATTACCATTACGGTTACAGATATCGATGAAGTTGCACCTACGTTCGATGGTGGAAACTCAACACCGAATGACAATGCGACAGGGGTCTCAGGAAGTAGTAATATTACTATTGACTTCAACGAAAATATAGCCCTTGGAACTGGTAACATTACTATTCGTGACGTCAGTGGTAGTAGTGATTTTGAAGTGTTTGATGTCGCGACAGAAAGCGACGGTACGACGACTAGCCCAAGTGCAGGTCGTATTGGCATTACAAATGATAAAATTTATATAAACCCTACTAATGACCTAACAGGTAATCGCGACTACGCCATTCGTATTGATGCAACTGCTGTTGATGACTCTGCGGGAAACAGTTTTGCTGGGATCAGTGACGATACTACCTTTAATTTCTCGACGGCCAACACCGCTCCTGCAGTTGATTTAGATTCAACGAGTGGCAGCGATAATAGTAGTGCTTCATTTTCTGAAGGTGGTGGTGCGGTAAATATCGCCGCAAATGCTGCTGTGACTGAAGCTGATGGCGACACAATTACCACCATAACAGTAAGTCTTACCAACGATCAAGATGGTGCATCTGAAGGCCTGAATGTTAGTGCATCCGCTCAAGATGCATTGACGGGAATTTCGGGTTCTTCTGATATTTCGCTACAAGATACAATTTCTATAACTGGTGCAACTGCTTCAGCGTCAGAAGTGCAAACGTTCCTACAGGCGATCACTTACAACAATACCTCCGGTACTCCCAACGAAACCGCAAGAACCGTAACTGTTGTTATAAATGATGGCACAGATAATAGCACTTCTCGTACAGCTACTATTTCCGTAAGTAATGTTACTGCAGCGAGCAGTGCCGCAGCCGGTTTTAATACAACAAACGGCACAAACTTATCTCCAGCAATCACCTTTACTGGTGACGATGAAACACTGACTATTGCTGATACTAGTCATATCGCCGGTTCAACTGCGGATGGGGGCGCTGGTACCGATACGCTATTTGTAGTAACTGGCTCTAATCTAGCTAACTTTACGTCGCTAGCTAATTTCGAAACATTAACCCCAGACAATGACGGTTCTTTAACGCTGACCGAAACGCAGCATGATGCGTTTACTACCATCAACGGTTCAGGTACAAACCAATTTACAATATCTAGTGCTGATGGAGATCAAACCCTAACCGGTGATAGCGATATTGAAACCTATGTGTTAGGCGCTGCAATGAACTTTACCATGGGAGCAGCAGCACAAAATGTGACGGGTAGCAGCGGGGATGACACGGTTAATGTAACCGGGTTTACGCCGTCAGGTATACTCGCAGCTGGCGCAGGCACAGATACTCTACAAGCAGATAATGGTGCAAATATCAGTGGTGCTACGCTCAGCGGTTTCGAATCACTGACCTTAAGTGATAATGCGTCAGTCACTATGACGGAAGCTCAGCATGACAGCTTCTCAACAATCACAGCAGCGGCAACCGAGACGATTACAATCAGTGATGTGAGTGATGGTTTAACGGGTAACAGTGCAATTGAAACTTACATACTTTCAGCGGCTAATACCTTTACGCTTGGCGCTGCTGGGCAAAGTGTAACAGGCAGCAGTGGTGACGACACCGTAAATGTTGGTACATTCACAGCTACTGGTACTCTAGCAGGAGGCAGTGGTACAGATACGCTTTCAATTAGTGATGGCGGAAATATCGCAGGCGCGTCAGTAAGCGGTTTTGAAAACCTTTCTGTAGCAACTGGTGGCTCTGCAACAGTTTCAGTATCTCAGTTGTCATCGTTTACTGGTTCGGTTTCTGGCGACGGCACTAATTCTCTAACTGTCTCTGGCAATGGTGATATTACAACGGTCTCAGCGCTTGAAAATTATACTTTATCCGATGATTCAACCAATTCAAGAACGGTGACCGTGAGCAGTGCGGGTCATTCTGTTACTGGTACTTCAACTTCAGATGCAATTACCTTCGATTTAGGTTCGCTTACCTATACTGGAACAATTACTGGCGAAAATACCACTGCCGATACTTTGTCTTTAAGTTCTGGTGCTGATATTACGGCAGCAAGTATAAACGCGGTCAGTAATTTAACGATAGCCTCCGGCGCGTCGGTTTCCATGACAGTAGCTCAACATGAAAGTTTTACTGGTAATATTTCAGCAGCTGGATCAGAAACTATCAATATTTCTGGTGATGGGGATATCACAACTTTCTCTTCGGTTGAAGTTTATAGTGTTGGTGACGATTCTAGCAATACTAGGACTATTACCATCAGTAACGGTACCACTGATGTTTCTGCAACGTCGAGCGATGATGCTGTAACGTTTAATATCGGTGGTAGCACCTACACTGGCGATTTAACTGGTGACACGAACGTAGCAGATCTTGTTTTAGCGTCAGATGGTGCGGATGTAACTGGAGGTGGATTCTTCAATATAGGAAACCTTAGTCTATCAAGTGGTGCAACTGTTGCGATTGATACGGCCAATCTGAGTGATTTTGCAACAGCGATTTCAGGGGCGGCGGGCAGTGAGACATTAAAACTTATGGATGGTGGAGAATTTGACTTCTCGACCACCTCGGTTTCTGCTGTTGAAGGCATTTCAATTGGCACCAATAGCGCAGCAACGATCACCCTTACTGATAACTTTAATGCCGACGGTCAAACTGTATCGGTTGCAAATGCCAGCGGCAGTGCAATCACGTCAGACTTAGTCATAGACGCTTCTGCCTTTTCTAGTGATGTGCTAGAAATAACGGCAACAGATTTGGATGGTTCTGATACGATCACAGGTGGTAGTGGTGCAGACACTATACGTCCTGGCGGCGGTACAGATACCATGACAGGTAACGATGGTAACGATAATTTTGTCGGAGCGCAAAGTGACTTAAATGGTGACACAATAGCCGATCTTAGCATCGGAGATAAGATAACAATTACAGGCGTAACAGGATTATCAACCAGCAATATTCGCTTTAATGGTACTAGTACGCTGGAGGTGGACACCAACGCTACTACTTTTGCTAACCCAGAAATAAGTATTTCGCTCACGAATGCCGCAGGGAACGATCTTGCGTTTACGGTCGCTGACTCTGGCAGTGATACAGTGATCACCTTTGAAGCTGCGAATGATGAGCCTATCTTTAGTAATTTAAATGGTGGTAATACCTTTACTGAAAATGGCACTTCGATTGCGATAGACAGCGATGTAACCATTTCAGATACTGAACTTGACGCACTTAATAGCGGAAATGGTAACTATGATGGTGCGTCGCTAACAATCTCACGCTCAGGTGGCGCTAACAGTCAAGATATCTTTAGTAACACGGGATTGCTTGGTACGCTGACTCAGGGAGGCACGTTAAGTTACGATAGCACTGAGGTCGGTACAGTAACAACTAACTCTGCAGGCACACTGGTACTCACTTTCAACAGCAGTGCTACTTCTGCTCTAGTGGATAATGTATTGCAATCAATTGGCTATGGTAACAGCTCTGAGGATCCAAGCTCATCTGTAACACTTAACTATACCTTTAATGATGGTACGGCAGACAGTACTGGTACAAATCAGGCCGCAGTTACTATTACTCCTGTAAATGATGCCCCTACCGATATTGCATTGACAGCAACAAGCATAGACCAATCGAATACCGGAACTGCTGCGACCGTGGCGACAGCCAGCACCACAGATGTGGAAAGTGGTGACAGTCATACCTATAGCTTGGTTACGGCTGGCAGTAGCGATGGTGGTACATGTAGCGCAAATACGGGTAACGGCAGTTTCCAATTTTCAGGAGCTACGTTACAAACGCAAGCATCAACATCTCCGGGTGACTATGTTATTTGTATTCAAACGAGTGATGGAACCGCAAGTTATCAAGAGTCATTCACGATAACAGTCAACGATGACGTGGCCCCAAATGCGCCATCGACACCAGACTTGGATGCGGCTTCAGACTCTGGGGCTTCAAGCTCAGACAACATTACCAATGACACCACACCAACCTTCAGTGGTACTGCTGAGAGCGGGGCGACGGTTAAATTATATAGTGATCAGGTAGGCGGAGGTACCACGGTCATTGGTACTGGCACAGCAACTGGTGGTAATTGGCAAATTACAACGGATCCGTTGACTGCTGGGTTATCACATTCGATTTTTGCGACCGCCACGGATGCGAGCACGAACGTAAGTAGTAGCTCTAGTGCTTTAAGCGTAACGATCGATAATACAGCCCCTACCGCGCCAAGCACGCCAGATCTGACCGCTGGGAGTGATACCGGCTCCTCAAATGCAGATAACATTACTAATGATACAACGCCCACATTCACAGGAAGTGCATCTACCGGCGACACAGTGACACTAATTTCTGATCTTGATGGCGTTGTTGGCTCAGCCACAGCTGCGGGAGGTGCATGGACTATTACTCCAAGTTCGGCGATGACCAGTGGTACGCACGCAATCACAGCGCGATCAACGGACACAGCCGGTAATATTACCAATAGCAATAGCTTATCAATGGTCATTGATACGAGTGTTTCAGTGCCTAGTATTACGACTCCAATTGAGGGTGATGGTCAAATTAATGCCGCTGAAGACAATGATGTCTTGATTGCTGGCTCTGGTGCCGATGCTAACGTGACTGTTAGCGTGAGTATTACTGACGGTTCAGCAACGCTGAATCAAAATGTAACTTCCGATGGTAGCGGGAACTGGACTATCAGTGGCAGTGAGTTCAATGTTAGCGGATTTAGTAATGGCGAATTAACTGTATCGGCGACGCAAACAGATTCAGCAGGAAATATCTCTGGTGCAGCAAGTACCACTGTTACACTCGATAATACAGCACCTTCTGCACCGACAATTACGACACCAATTGAAGGTGATGGCCGAGTAAATGCGGCGGAAGATAATGATGTATTGATTGTAGGAACGGGCGCTGAAGCGGGTAATAGTGTAACCGTTACTATTCATGACGGTGCAAATAGTTTTAATCGAACGGTCACTGCGGACGGCTCAGGGGCCTGGACTATAAGTGGCTCGGAATTTGATGTCAGTACGTTTAACAATGGCACATTGACGGTCTCAGCTACTCAAAGTGACGCAGCAGGTAATACCTCAAGTGCAGCTAGCACCACGATCACATTGGATAACTCAGCACCTTCAGCACCTGCGATCACAACGCCTATAGAAGGCGATGATTTAATAAATGCATCAGAAGATGATGATGTTTTGATAGTAGGAACGGGAGCGGAAGCTGGAAATAGCGTAGTTGTCACTATCAATGACGGTGCGAATAGTTTGGATCGTACTGTCACTGCTGATAGTTCCGGCGAATGGACAATAAGTGGCTCAGAATTTGATGTTAGCACGTTTAACAATGGCACATTGACGGTAACGGCATCGCAAAGTGATGCTGCAGGCAATACCTCAAGCGCAGCGAGCACGACAGTCACGCTAGACAACTCCGCACCAAGTGGGATTTCAGCTGCGATTGACCAAGATTTAATCAATGCAGGTAATGAAACTGCATTTAGCTTCACATTAACGGGCTTGGAATCAGCGGGTAGTTTTACTTATGAAATCTCAGACGGTAGCAGTTCAGTAACTAGCTCAAGTGCAATATCTATAACGGGTACTACCCACCAAGAGACTGGAATTAATGTCACCTCATTAAACGAAGGAACATTGACGTTATCTGTTACTGTAACTGATAACGCTGGGAATGAATCGAGTGCAGTAACTGACACCGTCACTAAAAAGTATAATGTTGCCCCTGTGCTCACAGGCACACCGGCAACGAGCGTCAATGAAGACAGTGAATACGATTTTACGCCGACCTTGACTGATTCTGACACAGCCGATACTCATACCTTTAGTATTACGAATAAACCAAGTTGGGCAACATTTGATACGCAAACGGGTAAACTTTCAGGTACTCCGGATGACTCTCATGTTGGCACGACTTCTAATATTGAAATTTCGGTGAGCGACGGAACGGATAGCGATACACTCACAGCATTTAATATTGAAGTAGTTAATACCAATGATGCGCCAACGGGGCAAAGCACTAGCTTCACTATAGATGAAGGCGCAACATTAACGCGGGACTTCAACAATGGCTTACTGTCGCTTGCGAGTGACGATGATCTCGATTCCAACGATAGTCTAACGATAGTAAAAGACACAGATCCGCAATACGGTACGTTAACCCTGAATGCCGATGGTAGTTTTAGTTATGTTCATGGGGGGAGTGAGAATCATACCGATAGCTTCACTTATCATGTTGAAGACAGTGCTAATGCCAGCTCACCGGTGTACACCGTAACAATCAATATGAACGCGATTGAAGACGCACCAACGGCTGTGAATGATACGCTGACTACGCTTGAAGATGCCTCAAACTCAGTGAATGTGCTTGCTAATGATAGTGACCCTGAAAACAACATGGTTGCCTCATCGGTTACTATCAAAACTCAACCGACTAAGGGACAGTTAAGCATTACAAATGGGGTAGTGACCTTTACGCCAACCGCGAATGAAAATGGTTCGGATTCATTTACTTATACGGTTAAAGACTCGACTCTGGCTGAATCTAATGAGGCAACGGTTAGTATAACCATTACACCTGTAAATGATTTACCAGTCGCGGCTAACTTTACACCGAATATAGACGAAGACACGTCAACTTCAGCATTGCCCGTGAGAGCAAATGCAACGGATGTCGAAGATACCAACCCAACTGGTACTATTGCACTTGAGTCTCAGCCCAGTAAAGGTCAAGCGGCAATAGACTTGAATAATGGCACTATTACCTATACACCAAATGCCAATGAGACGGGGAGTGATAGCTTTACTTACTCGATTCTTGACAGTGAGGGTGGGAAGTCAAATATTGCGACTATTTCCGTCAATATTGGCGCTGTAAACGACCGACCTATAGCGGGTAATGACACGGTAACAACAAACGAAGATACCGCGACAACATTGGCAATTCTTGCAAATGACTCTGATGTTGAAGACCAAGGTTTTGATGGTTCGGATATTGCGCTTGAAGATAAAGGCGATGGTGCAGGTAACTACGACCTTGCAACCGTTACAGTTGGTTCGGATGGTGTGCTCGCGATCACTCCAAAACAAGACCAAAATGGTATATTGACCTTCACTTATACCGTAGAAGATAGTGAAGGGCTGCGTTCTGATCCGGCGAAGGTTACAGTCAATATCACAGCAGTTAATGATGCGCCAGTTGCTGTTAACAATACGGCTCAATTACTTGAAGATGGCAACATTGAAATCAACGTATTGGGTAACGATACGGATGTAGATAGCCAGCTCAATGTCGCAAGTGTTGCTATTGTTAGTCAGCCTCAAGGCGGTTCACTACAAGTACTCACAACAGGTAATATTGTTTATACACCAAATGCTAATTTCTTCGGCAATGATAGCTTTACTTATACGGTACAGGATACTGAAGGGCTAGTTTCAAACGCGGCTACAGTGAATCTCACCGTGACATCAGTAAATGATGCACCTGTTATTTCGGGAACGCCTTCAACTTCTGTCAATGAAGATGATGCATACAGCTTTACACCGACGGCGACGGATATAGATGGTGATAGTTTAACGTTTAGCGTCACAAACCTTCCAGTTTGGGCGAATTTCAACGATTTAACAGGGGCTATTACAGGTACGCCTACTGAAGGACAAGATGGCACATATAGCGGTATTGTTATTACGGTGTCAGATGGCCAAGCTGATGTATCGTTGCCTGCGTTCAGCATAGTGGTAAACGCTGTGAATGACGCTCCAGTTATCTCAGGTACGCCATCAACAAGTGTTAAACAAGACGAAGCATACAGCTTTACGCCGACGGCATCTGATGTAGATTCTCAAACATTGACGTTTGCTGTGACCAACTTACCAGCTTGGGCAAGCTTTGATACGTCCTCTGGTAATATTGCGGGGACGCCGACTAGAGAAGATGTAGGTACTTATAGCAATATTGTCGTTAGCGTAAGCGATGGTGCCCTGCAAGCAAGCTTACCTGCATTTGAAATCAATGTTGAGGCAGTTAATGCAGCGCCGATTGCAAACAATATGCAAAGAAGCGTGCTTGAGGATGGAACGACAAGCTTCTCAGCAGATGTTAGCGATCCAGATGGTGATGCATTAACAATGGAGTTAGTGTCGCAGCCACAAAATGGTGCAGTTCAAATTCAAGGCACCGTGTTTAGTTATACACCATTGCCAAACTTTAATGGTTCCGATGTATTTACTTACACAGTGTCAGACGGTGAATTTAAGTCAAATACGGCTTCAGTCGCGATGACAGTAACTTCCGTAAATGATGCACCTATTGCCGTTGATGACAGTTTCACCTTCGATGCTGTGGCTTCTAATCAGTATGTACTGCCAGTCTTGAGCAACGATAGTGATCCAGATGGCGGAACGCTAAGAATTATAGGTGCAAAAGCATCGATAGGCTCTGCGTTTATTTCAAATAACACCTTGACTTACCAAGCCGTGCAAAATACACAAGGGCCAATTGTTGTCACTTATATGATTGAAGATGAAGGTAAAGCCAGAGCAAAGGCTAATGCAAGTATTACGATTAATAATACAAGCACCGGCAATGCTCCTTCAATCACTACGCCAAGTGATTTAACAGTGGATGCAACTGGGTTATTCACAAAAGTGAACCTTGGTATTGCTGTCGCTACAGATAGCTCAGGAAACCCACTGCCAGTATCATTGGTTAGAGGTACACCTATCTTTGCACCTGGTAAACATATTGTTTATTGGCAGACAACTGATAATCAAGGACAACAAGCCACTGCGAGTCAAAATCTAAACGTCAATCCTCTGATCTCGCTGCAAAAAGATAGTCGAGTTGCCGAAGATCGTAGTCATTCTGTAAAGGTGTATCTAAATGGCACAGCACCAAGTTACCCAGTAACGGTGCCTTATACCGTAACTGGTACAGCCGATAGTAGTGATCACGATTTGCAGTCGGGTGAAGTGGTAATAAACGCAGGTACTAGTGCTACCATCACCTTTAATATCTTTGCTGATGGTATAAGCGAAGATAACGAAACCATTGTGATTTCCTTGAGTGACTCAGTTAACAGAGGCGCTAAATCTACTTCAACAGTAACAATTGTTGAGCAGAATGTGGCACCAAGCTTAACGGCGGTCGTGCAGCAAAGTGGTGAAGAGCGTAGCCTAATTACCGCCTCTAATGATGTGGTTACCATAGAAGCTTTGGTTGCTGATCCTAATCCAAATGATCAAGTGAGTGTCAGTTGGCAGCCAGATGCAGTGTTAGTCAATACATCGGATGATCCATTTATCTTTGAGTTTAACCCTGAAAATGTACCTACGGGTATTTATAAAGTAGGGGTTACGGCAGAAGATAATGCTAGCCCAAGTTTGTCGACATCTCGAACCGTGTTTATTGAGGTTGTTCCGTCATTAGGGTTATTGTCCGGAGAAGATACTGATGGGGATTTAATTCCTGATGATCAAGAAGGCTATGTCGATCAGGATGGTGATGGTATTCCTGACTTCATGGATGCGATCACCGATTGTAATGTGGTGCAAGAACAAGCATTAGAATCAAATCAGTTCTTGGTGGAAGGTGACCCTGGTGTTTGCTTACGTAAAGGTGCAACTGTACCGCAGAACAATACGGGTGGCTTACAGCTGTTAGAGTCTGAGTTACCTTCAGATCCGGATGCAAATAATGCAGGTGGTTTGTTCGACTTTATTGCGACGGGGTTACCACAGCCTGGTGATGTGTATAGTATCGTTTTACCTCAGCGTAAACCAATTCCATTCAATGCGATGTATCGCAAGCTAATTGGTGGTGAGTGGCAAGACTTTGTGATTGGAGAGGGGAACGAGTTGCTTTCAACTCAAGGTGAACCTGGCTTCTGTCCACCTCCTGGAAGTAACGAATGGACTGCTGGTCTTAGCGATGGTGACTGGTGTGTGCAACTACGTATAGTTGATGGTGGTCCGAACGATGACGATGGTATTGCCAATGGGAGCATTGTTGATCCTGGTGGAGTTGCAGTACCAATTACGGATAACGCACAACCCATAGCTAACGCCGACAGTGTGACAATTGCTTCGGGGCAAACTGTTGTTATTGACGTACTTGCAAACGATACGGACAGTGATAATGATGCACTCACCATAACTGGTGCAAGCGTTGATTTTGGTGTGGTTAGTATAGAAAATAATCAATTGAATTACACACCACCAGCTGCATTTATGGGTAATGCTACTATCCAATATAGTGTCACTGATGGTCAGGGGGGATCGAGTAATAGTACCGCAACGGTTTCTATTATTGCTAATCAACCACCACAAGTTGCGAACGATACGGCAACGTCAAATGGCTCAAAAATTATCATTGATGTACTTGCAAATGATAGTGACCCTGAAGGTGGCGTGCTAAGCATTGTTTCTGCAACAGCAGGCCAAGGTTCTGTGGCCGTCAATATCGATGGTACGTTGAGCTACACACCAAAAACGGGATTTGAAGGTACAGATACAATTAACTATGTTGTTAAAGATGAGTTCGGTGCGACGGCTGAAGGCCAAGTAAATGTCACTGTAGCGGTGAAACAAGTTACATCAATAACTAACAAGTCCTCAGGGACTATGGGAGGAATGTTGATACTATTAATCAGCGCGGTGGTGATTCGCCGCAGAAAATCACTCTTACCTGCCTTTGCATTAGTAAGTAGTAGTTGTTTATTAACAACACAGGCACAGGCGAGCAATTGGGAGTTAGAGGCGACATTTGGGCAGTCAAATGCAGACAGTGAAATTAATTCTACTGAGCTAAACGTTGTCAGCTTAGATGAGAAAAGTAGCAGTTGGTCGATAGGCGCATTTTACGAATTAATACCCAATTGGCATATTGGACTTCGTTATATCGATCTTGGCCAAGGTAGCGTTGAGTTTTCGGGCTTAAGTGCTGATCCTGAACAAAGCCAAATGACTTTGGCACGAGTTGCTCCTGTCTTGCCTGAGGGTCTTGCGTTGCAGTTCAATTATTCAAAACCATTTGCAGACAAATTTGTAGGGAAGATGTTCTTGGGCGCATTTAATTGGGATTACAAGATTAACAGCGTTCGGGATGGTCAATTTTCCACTCGTTATGAAGATAGCGGTACTAGCGGTTACATAGGTGGTGGTGTTCACTATCAGTTAAGTGAATCATTATCACTTGGAGTCGATTATAGCCATTATTTCATTTCAGCAAATGATATAAATGACCTAGCTCTTAATTTGAGCTATCGTTTTTAAGCTTAACTGCAGTTTTAGCATTGAAAAGGCCTCAACTAAATGTTGAGGCCTTTTTATATTGGCTGTCACTCGGTGCAGCTTGTTTCATGATGGAGCCATTTTGATACGAGGTAAGTCCCTTCAATAGCTTATTTGGAAATCTTCAGCTGCTTTGAATCGGAAAATGCGGGTAAGAAGTGGGATACACATTAAAGAAAAAGCTCTCTTGCGAGAGCTTTTGGGCTATGTTTACTTTAGACTAGTTATTCGAACGAACTTTTAGAAGAGGGGTAAGTTACGCTAATAAACTAATTTAAAGTAATTTTGAATTCTTCAGATTCTTTTTCTTGAATCGCATTAATTCGACTACCGGGTTTAAACTTGCTATCAATAGTACCTTTTCGGATACGGAACAACTTAACTGTTGTCTCACACGGTTTAGTTTTATCCAGTGCTTCGTTATCAAAGCCAGTTAATTCACCCAACAGGATTTTATATTGGCCGCTAGACTCAGAGATTTCAGACTCAAAATTAACAAAATGTGAAGCGCCATTATTCGCTATACAAGTTGAGTTTAAGCTGATAAGTAACGTGGTATTTATGTCACTTTCCGGTTTCCACTCGACTAAAAGATCATCATTACGATTAAACTGTTCAGAAACAGGAGAGTAAAGTTTAATTGGAGTAGGAAGTCTAACTTTGGAGGTAAGCGTTTCACCTTCTTTATCTCGAAGAAACTCAAGAGTTAACTCAGTATCTTTATCGGTCGCTGTAAAATAGCCTTGATAATCGACATCAAATAAGTCGTCATCTTTTTCTAATTGCTTCTTTTCGTTTCCTAGTTTGGCGACCACGCTATCACCTTCAGAAAGAATGATGTTTGCGCCAGAACTGTTGTTTAAATTGAACTCTGTAACAACACGAGATGTGTCACCATTTGAAGTAACGCGGATATCCGCCCAAATCCCTTCTGTTTTTACAATATCCGACTGCGTTGACTCGGTCGAGCAACCAACTAATGAGGCAATTATTATGCTAGTTGCGATAACGCTGAATCGCTTCACGAATCTTTCCTTTTCTTCAATATGTACAAAAATAGTGTAGCGCTATTTTAATGTTTCTAGAACAGGGTTTTACAATTTATAACAATTTGCTTTTTAAATGCATGAAGCACTAAGTAAGTGGATATCTAAAAGAAATTATGTAAAGGAGACGTCCATGTCTCTAGAAAACGCCGATATACTATGTCGCAATTGTGTATGTAAAAAGGATGAGGCTGTAAATGATACGACTTAAATCAAATGGGGTGGCTTAATTCAGTATCTGGATGTAAAACAGCTCAGTTGTGTTAATAGTACCGACATAAACACATCATTTTTCTGTTACATCATTTGTACATATTATGGGTTCATTCAACTCATAATAAGGAAAGTGAACGTGAAAGACATCTGTAAACTTGCTGGTTTGATTTTGATTGGTATTACCACACTAAGTGTTAATGCCGGAGAGACAACACTTAAGTTATCAAAACCAAGCGGCCTGCCCTCACCGGTGGAGTCTGCTCGCCCGATAAATATTGGCTCAGTAGCCGACAATTTGTTTTCTGATCTGAGGAGCTTTGAGGTAGAAACTGAATCGGGTATGCGTCGTGATATTGCAGGCATGAGTAAAGTAAAAAGTATTTATGCGATAGACGTTGATGCCAAGCGAGTGTCAGCAACCTTTTCGGGAACAACTAACTACAAAGTAAAGTTGACGCTCAAGAATATAAACTTATATGCCAAGGTCAAATTTTCCGGCATTGATATCCTTTGCCCCAGCGTAACTGTGACGGCACGTTTAAATAACTTAGCTCCTACCGCAACATATAACTACTATACAGGGGCTTTGGAAGACCTTGCGATTAACTACAATCGAAAGGTTGATGCAAGTTGCTCAACGGGATTATTTTCCATACCGGGCGTAAGTATATTTGTTGATTACTTTGCAAGTGATTACGCAAAAGCGAAAGTTGATGATTTGATCAAAAGTAATTTAAGAAAGTTCAGTGAGCTAGAGCAGCCAGGGGCATTGTTTGGAATGCAGAAAATTTTAGCGGATAGGCGCGTATCTGCAGATATCAGCAGTGCTGAACGAGCGTTAAATATCGATATTGAAGAGACAATCGCTAACTTGGTTACAGGTATGAATATTTATATTGATTTAAAGCGTGATGCAAATGGCTATGGCAAACATTTTGCTCAAATTGGAGTGTACCAGAGTACTCCGACTATAAATTCTTCTTGGGGAGGTAACTTCAGTGTTGCTGCCAATGGTGCGAATCGTATAAATAAATACGCGTTAACAAGCGGTCGCTGGCATAGCAGTGATTGGACTCCAGGTATTTTATATGATGGGCAGTTTATCGGCGCGATTGCGTTTAATCGAGTATATGGCGTTGCGAGCTATATGGGCCAGAAACAAGTCACAATAAGTAACTGCGGTAAGGCGTGTGAGTAGTTTATATATGTAGTAGCTAATGATAGAGCTAGGAAAGCTCTATCATTTTATAGTCTTTCTACGAGAATTGCTTTTTGGTTTGCTACATAAATCCAGCATTGTTGTCCAGAAACAACAGTTGCCGAAATGCGCTGATATTCATCCACTTCGTACCCATCTGCATGAGCTAATTCAGCTTCCGTGATTAAAAATACAGTGCCCTCTACCTTATCCTCTGCATCACCTGTCGTGATTAAAATGGGATGAATGTCCTTTTGGCTACTGGCAATAACAGCGGGATCTGTTATTTTAACTTGGCCAATTTTAAATCCACAAAGTACCGCTTTTTCGCCTTCTAATCGTCTGCCGAATGTATCAAGTTGCACTTGGTCCTGCTGTAGTGTGCCGTACGAAAATAATGCTTGCATCACTTAATTCTAATCCGTTGCTCTCCTGTAAGTTTTAAGTCTAAGCTGCGACATTTTCATGGTCAATCAAGATCTTGCGGTCTACCCATATCGGACTGGCTATAATCGCATACGCCCTTAGGGTAAATTTGTTTAAGTGTGGTGAGTTGTGTTGAGATATCTACATCCCCGTAGATCCCTTGCGCGAGCGCCGCTTCAATCGAAATTTTATGACACTTAAATATATCACCAGCCCAGTTTGCACCAGCTTGAATTCTGCTGGTAGAAAACATTGGATATCTGGCGGTACAAGTTCCTTGCGGCTGGTTATTCCAGATACCATTAAACACTGCGTTGCCGCTGGCGATGACTTTACCTTGTTCGTCGAAACACGTATCAGCAAGTGTCTTCGGTTTTGCGTCTGTAACGGATAAATTCGGTTGCGCTTTGAGGTTGAGTAACCATTCATCCATTTTTTCAAATGCGAGTTGAGTTGGGTTAAACGCTTGATGTGCAACCCAAATCACTTGATTCTCTGGGGTTGAATCAGCGGCGGACATTCTCAATCGAGTATAAAATGAAGCAGACATATGATGCATATCTAACTCATTCTCAAGATAATGTCTGGCATCAATAATAGGGATATCAACCTTGCCAATAAATACCTGTCCAGAGCGATACGCTTTTTCCATCGCCGCAAGGCTGCCACTGTGCCTTGGTGCTATACCATTGTCATCTGGCGTGGTGATATTATGATTGCCCCAAAGAGTGAGCCAAATAGGTACTTTATGGCCAAACGGTAATACAATTTCTTCTTGTTGCATTTGGTTTTGGGGCTTCCATCCGCCTATTTTTTTGTTGAGATCAATAAATTCAGCCATCGTGATCTGCTGAGCCTTTAATGCTTCTAGTCCATATTGAACGCCTTCGTTATCCCAAGTGCTTAATCCTAAGCCTGATTGATCCGTGCCAAATACGTTGGCCATGTCCTGCCAGTAACTCCAGTTTGTTCTCTCTACTACCTCATCCTCAAAAAAGGCCCTTAAAAACCCTTGCCTCGGATTATTAATAAAAGTAGATAATCCAAAGTAACCATTGATGCATTCACTATTGCCGTCAGGAAAGGAGGGCACAAACCCGGACATTAATTGGTTGAGTGGTTGTAAAAAACCAGCTCGTTGCGGAAAGTCGTTGATTGCATTCATGCCTTCAATATGGCGGCGGCGGGTCCAATCACGCCATGCTTTTCTGTCATTGGCTCTAAAGGTGAAGTAGTTATTTAGTAAATCACAATCTAACGCGTAAGTGGTTTGGGTGATCATATCAGGGTAACTATAAAGTGGGATAAGGCCATCTAAGATCCCTTGGCTATTTTGTGCAATCAAATATTGAGCGAGCCCACCGCCAGAGCCGCCAATCCCAACTGTATAGAGTGGCTCTCCGTATAAACTAGTAAATTGCTTTTTCACCCGTCTTGCAGTGTCTTCGGCCAGTAACATATTGTAGGTGTAGCTGGTTTTATTGCCACTAGAGCTTATAACTGCGTAGCCAAGCTTTAACTGCTCTAGCTGTCTATCTATTACACGCTCCGGTTTTTGCCTACCTTGTCTAAAGCCAATCCCTGAACCGCCATTAAATTGGTAGATAAGCCGGTTATTCCATTGAGACTTAGCCTGTCTATCACCCACTTCGTCAACTGTAATTGGCATAACGATAGTGTAAATGAAGCGATTGATGGTGCCTTGCTCAACGCGTAACAGTAAGTTTGTGTCTATCGCTTTATTTCTTTCGTCTAGCGGCTTGATTTGGTTGTCAGAAGTTATCGCAAAGTAGCGTAAACGCGTTTTTGCCATGCAATCTTTACTAAAACCAAGTACTTGATTTGATTGCTCATCCATCACCGGCACACCGAGTCCCGAGTGGTTATCTATTTCTGGTTGACCAAGGCCTGAGTCCAGAGTCATACAGTAAAAAGGATATTGGTTAGGGCCAGAGTATAGGTTGGTATTCGGACCAATATCTCCTAGCGCAATCGGAAATACGAAGGTATCGACGGGCCTGTTAACTTTTGAAATATGCGGATAAAACTCAAGAATAGGATTACTTTCGCTGCTTGCTATTCTTTCTACACTGTAAATTTCTTCTTGCTCACTCGTTAGCCAAAACCAATAGCCACAAGCGCCAAGAACAATCAAAGATAATAATGTGATGAGCCAAGAAAATAAGGATTTCATATGAGCTCCTTCGAGTGCTAGGCAAATGGATAAACGGATATTATAAGTGTAGGACTAGATCATCGTAGTGTGGTTATTTGTTTGTTATTTGAACATGAAATTATTGCGTTGAGAATTAAAAATCATCGCCTAGGTATTTAATCTCAATAGCTTTAATTGTTTTATCTGGAACCCTTTCTAAGAGCGACTCGATACGCCTCGCCATAGTTTGGTTCGCGATGTTGTATCCCATAAATTGCTGCTCAGCATGAAAGGGACGCGGTAGAAAAGTGACCTCGAGTTGATGGCGGCGGATCATCTCTAAAGCCCACACTTTATCGACTAAAATTGCATCAACTCTGTTGTTATTGAGTACGCTAAAAAACTTTTTTCCGTCGTCATGGTTTTGCTCATAAAACGAACGTCTGACAATGGCTGCGTTGATTTTTTTCAGCCCTTGTACAGCCGCTTCCGGGTAGCTGTAATCCTCTGAGATCATGACTCTTGGGGCGGCAAGTTGATAAAAGTCATCAGGGTTGCTGAAGCGACCTTGTTTTACCGCAAGAGAAAGCAGCCAGGTGGTGAATGACACATCGATAATTGGAAAGCCATCGGCCTCATCCACATGTAAGGTAAAATCAAATGTACCATCGGCAACGCCTGCTAAACAGCGACGATAAGGAAGTTCATGAAATGTCACTCGATAGGGAGTACCTATAAGTGCTGATTTAATTATATCAACCTCTATGCCCCGAACTTGTTTTTGCTCGTTAACAAAGCTGTAAGGCCACCACCGTTCAAAGCAAATGTGTACCGCACGACTATCCGTTTTTGCCTGAGTACAAATACTGGAGAGAGTTAGTAGCAAAATAAAAAAAATGCGCATCGGCAAGTTTGTCCTAAATTACCTTCTCTAAGCGTAATGATAGATTGGAAAAAGCGCAACAAAAGAGCATATTATGAGCGTTTCATGTTTATACACAATCAATTCAACGTGGCTGCGATTAACAGGCCTTTGCACACAGAAGTATCTGGATATTCGTTATATCTTGTATGTAAAAAAAATGATTATCATATCAATTGTATTTTGTGTTGCTGAAAATAAAACATTCGCTATAATCTTAACCTCACCTTAATCCTCAATCTAATTGTAAAACGGAGTTTTACCTTGTTAAGTGTGTTTTTTGTCGCTCTTCTGAGCCTTGCAATTACGTTAATTTACTGCACAAACAAGCATCAGCGCTTGTTAAAGCGACCACTGCCAAACAATGCTAGAACTGCTGGCTACATTCTTCTGGCAATTACATTCATTTTTGCAATACAAATTTTCACTGGTGCTGCGGTCGTATTTAGTTGGCTTATCAGTGTCATGGTACTTACCGCGCTTATTCCCTTCACCATTTTAATACTTTTTAGGAAATCACAATGAGCAGGTTGTCACATGCTGATAAAATCCAGCCTGACTGGTGGGGGAAGACACTTGCAGGTGTCATACTTGGCTTGGCACTAAGCTTTGGGATCGTTGGTCTTTTCGCTTGGGTGGGCAGTGATGGTTTGATGGAGACGTTAACTCCTGCGAGACAAAGTTGGCGGACTCAATTTAGTATGTGGATGATTTCTCCTATCTGGTTGCTCATTTTGAGTTTTGTTTTTATGTTCAAAAACTCAAAACAAGCAGTACTTTGGCTTGGCGGCGCTAATTTAGTTGTTTACGTTATTTTATTTGTTGTAAGAGGGATGGCATGAAGATCCGCGCCGATATATTAAGGATTTATCAAAGTGTACATACTTGGACGGGAGTAACGACCGGTCTACTGCTGTTTATCGGTTTCTTTGCTGGCGCTATCACCATGTTTGCAGGTAGCATCGACAAGTGGGCAACGCCTCCTTCTCACCATTTGCCACAAGTCGATGCCAGCCAATATGATGCGCTTATCCACCGTGTATTTAAACAACATCCTGAAGCTCTAAGTGGTATCAATATTAGTTTCGAAGCAGACAATTCTCCAGTTAATTGGTATGAGCAAGGTGGCGCTCGGGGCTTGAGCCTTGATAAAACGCTCTGGCACGGCACTTTAAATGAAGCAGGGGAGCTTGAGGCGCATACCAGCTATATTAATGAGTTATCGTCGTTAGTGGATTATCTTCACCGCAGTGCAGGCATTGCGGGGGAAATTGGCCATGATCAGGCAGGGGTTTATGTACTCGGTATTGCGGCAATTTTGTATTTTATTGCGCTTGTTTCGGGCGTTATTTTCTTATTGCCGAGCTTAGTAAAAAGCTTTTTTGCCCTAAGAGATAAAAAAGGCGCGAGCCGTTTTTGGCTTGATACTCATAACCTAATTGGGATCACTAGCTTACCGTTTCATATTATTATCGCCATCACTGTGATTGTATTCGCATTCCACGATATTTTGTACGATGGGTTAGGTAAATTATATGGAGATAAACCTCTTTTTTCACGTCAAGCCCCCTCAGCTGTTGAATACAAGGTTGAAAACTTGCCAAGTCTCGACGTAATTTTGAAAAAAGCGAAAGACTACGCACCTGACTACCAAGTCAAAGGTATAACCCTGAGTCGATTAAATAGCGCCATGCCTTCTGCGTCAATTCAACTGTTAAGTGATAAACACTTGATGCGTGGACCTAAAACTGACTATTTGTTTATGAACCCTTACACATTTGAAGTATCGGCAAGCAGCGTCGCGGATGATGCGCAAGGGGTTTGGGGTGCGGTAGTGACCACGTTATTCGGTCTTCATTTTGGGAGTTACGGTGGTGAGTTTGGTCGTTGGACCTATTTTATTATGGGTATTTTAGGCGCAGTGCTGTTTTATACGGGTAATTTATTGTGGCTTGAGAAGCGCCGTAAGCAAAAGCAGCCGGAGCAGTCAAAATCAACCCGAGTGATGGGGAAATTGACTGTTGGCGTGGCAATGGGTTCATTATTAGGTGTAGCCGCGGCGTTTGCCGTAACAAAATGGGCTGCCTTGACCACAATAAACATCAATGTTGTGTATATGTGGGTCTATTATCTGTGTTTTGGTTTTACCTTGATTGCAGCATTTGCTATCGGTATGAGTAAAACGGCAATTTGGTCACAAAAGGCGATTGCCATTTTGTGCTTCTCGTTGCCACTGACTTCAGTCATTGCGTTTGCAATCCCAAGTCTAGGTATTTGGCCTGCGACAGCTTGGTCTTCTATTGGTTTAGAGTTAACTGCTATGATCCTAGGTTTTATTTTTTGGCGAATGGCAGATAAGACAAAGCATAGAGCTTACTATGGCGAAGCCAACAGCATTTGGTTTATTGGTCAGCATAAAACAGAATGTGAATTACAAACGCAGTCTGTATAAAAAACACGTAGAAAGGGGCTGGTAGCTCCTTTTTACTTACAAAGTGCCATCTATTTTTTCAAATCTGTTATCCTACTCGTTTTGCAATTCTCTACGGAAAAATTATGGAGCTTACAGCCTGGTTAAGCCTTGCTGCTATTTGTGCTTTTGGTGCGATGTCACCAGGCCCAAGTTTAGCGGTTGTCTTGCGTTATAGCCTATTTCATAGTGCCAAACACGGTATTGTCGCAAGCCTTGCGCATGGTTTGGGAGTTGGAATTTATGCCAGTCTAGCAATTTTAGGGTTGTCAGGGCTTATTCATCAATTTCCGATTGTATACCAATTTTTGGTTTACGGTGGTGCCGCCTACTTGGCATGGATGGGGATAAAAATCCTAATGAGTAAGAGCCAAGGGTTAGCGGTATCACAGTCTCAAGTGGCAACGTCGTATGGCAAAGCGGCACAGGATGGTTTTGCAATTGCATTTTTGAATCCGAAATTAGCTATTTTCTTCGTTGCGCTCTTTTCGCAGTTTATCGACCCAGAAAAGATGACTTTAACGGTAGGTTTTATCATGTGTATCACCGTGCTAACGATAGATGCGTTGTGGTATTTTATTGTCTCAATTTTGAGTGCTTCAGCAAGAGATAAATTCGATTTAACGGCTAAGCGAGCTGTGATTGATAAAATTCTTGGCTGTGCTTTTTTACTGCTCGCCATACGAGTGATTTACCAATCCTTGTAGCCATTGTAAGCACTTCTTGGTCGGCGCTCTATCTTTGTGCCCATCAGGAATGATCGCATAATATGCATAGGGAGCGGGGATCGCCAGTTCGCGCTTATCAAGCTGAACTAATCTAACCCCTTGCGCTGTATGTAGTTATGAAGAATAAATGCTTTGAGTTTTTCGTTATCGGTTTTATTCATTGCAAAGGATACGGCGAGCTCCAATGGGCTTGTCACCTTTATCGAGTGGACGTTTGCAAACAGTGGAATAGGGTCGGCAAGATATAATTTAGCTATCCGACTGATCACATTAATTTGGATTGCATTTGCTTGGTAGGGAAAAGTATTAATCAGTCCACCGGATTGGGATATGGAGACCATGTTAAACGGCATCATTTGAGGAGACAATCTAAACCTGACCGGTGTTGATGGGCAGGTACGCCAACTACGTGGGGCACTAGAGTTAGCGGCTTCCACGATATTAGGGGCTTCTAAGTTGTTGTCTAAAATCTCCATCAATGCCGATAGGTCGCTAAGTGGAAACTCGACCTGCTCGTTGGCATTTTTGGCAACGAGACTAAACTGAGAACTATTTGAAATACTCGCAAGTAACTTTTTAATCTCGCTGTGCGTTTGCTGCTTTTGATCCCTAGCTTCCGGCAATAGCGAACCTGCAACGCGATTACCGGCTAGGGTTCGGTTAATGAATTGTAATTCTTCCTTCGTCAATTTCATGATTAAGCACATCCATTGGGTGGTTGATATTTATACAGCAAGGTTTATACCAAATTCCGCTTTGATTGCTACTGCGGCGTTTCTTTTTTAAGTACGGGCTTTGCAATTTGTTCAGCAGTAGACTTGTTGCCATTTAGCCTTCAAATAGGGCAATCTAACGTACCTAAGCGGCAATGAATTGCCCATGAAGCTGTACGTGTTATTTAAGAAAATGAAATATTTCCGTGTTCAGTGGCTATTGATATCAATTCATCGGCTGATTGTTGAAAATATTTATTTGGAATAATGCTTGCAAAGATCCCTCACCGAGATTGTTTTTTTAGACTTGCCCAATGCCAACGTTTTTAACTGGACATCAAGTAGCGCTCATAGAGCCTACTTCACTGAACTTTTCACCCTTAGAGCGAGATAAACTAGTGATCCCGAGCGCTCATAATCAGCTTACAGTAAATGACAATCACCATACTGCAGGTGGGGGTCGTGCTCACACCTTTAAACAAAACTTTATGAGTGCCATGAGCAGTGGCTCGTCTGGTGAAACGTCGCTATATGAAAAAAGTAAAACGTTACTGCAGTTCCAATTTGCGGATCACGAAGTTCTATTCGACCTTACAAACATCAACTCTCAAGATGAGGCTGCTTACGAAAAGCTCCGAGCGTTGTTGGCTGATATAATGACAGGGCCTGTAAAGGTTGATATCAGTAGTAAAGATCAAGCGCAGCAATTACTGTTTAAAAATTTAGAGCTAGATTTCTTAGCGTACAAGGAGCTCTCTGAGCGGCTGGAAATGTTGGCAAAGCTTGACCATGAAACTGAAAGTCAAAAAGCATTGGCACAGCAAGATAGAGATCGCATTCGTGCGGTAATTGCAAGTTTACATGCACGCCTAGAAAAGGGCCAAGAGGCGTTACTTGGCGGAACAACATTAAAAGCGTTGGATGTAAATCGCAAAGATTTTGAGCTTGAATTAGATAGCCTATTTACCAGTGTTGGCTTTGATTCGGATATGCCTGTAACTGGCACGACTTGATTACCGTGATCATTATTGTTTGCTGGGATTTGTACTTTTTACCAAGTATAAAATGTAGTAGCCCATACCCGAAACTCACCGTTTAAAAAGAACGGGGCTAGACTTTACCTGACATGCGCTTTGTGGAACAAAAGACGGTCGTCAACGTTACTTTTGTTCTACAAAGCGCACGTTCCACTAACTCATGTATGTCCCAAAATTTTGCTCAAAGGGCTTACAACACCGTTTGCGCCTAGCTGTAAAACATGGGTATAAATCTGAGTGGTTTTAACGTCTGAATGGCCTAACTGAGCTTGTACTGTTCTAATGTCTGCCCCACTTTGTAACAGGTGTGTAGCAAAAGAGTGGCGAAAAGTGTGGGGCGTTATAGGTTTTGTTATTTGTGCTTTTTTGGCTGCCTCTTTAACCGCTTTACGTACACCTGTTTGATGAAAATGATGTCGGCGGATCTCCCCAGTTTCAGGATCTGCACTTAACTTATATGAGGGAAATAGATACTGCCAAGCAATTGACTTATTGGCGCTAGGATATTTTCTTGCTAGTGCGTTTGGCATCCAAACACCTGCATATCGTTCATTCTGGGAATCTAATTTTAAGTATTCATCAGCCTGAGCAATTTGATTTCTTAGCAAAGGTATAAGTTCTGTGGCGAGAGTAACCACCCGATGTTTATTCCCTTTTCCATTCCAGATCCGAATGCACTTGTAGTCAAAGTCAATGTCCTGAACTCGTAGTTGAACAGCTTCCATTACACGTAAGCCGCTACCATACATTAAGCCTGAAATTAAATAATATCGTTTACTTAAAAACGACATGAGACGTTTAACCTCCTCGGGGGTCATAACAATTGGCAACTTAGATTGGCGCTTGCTTCTGATAAACGTTAGATTGGGGCACAAATCCTGTTTAATTATTTGCTTATACAGAAAAGATAATGCATTTAACGCTGTCGCTTGTGTTTTAGGCGACACATTACGTTTAAGCACAAGGTAGTCGAGATATTCGACAACCTCGTTATCGCCCATTGAAGCTGGGTGACGCTTATCATGAAAATGAATATAGGAAGAAATCCACTTAAGATATGTATCAACTGTTCTGAGCGAATATTGCTTAGTCAGCATAAACTCTGCGATGTGGTTTAGAAATGGTGAACGAGTTCTCATTGAATTAGCTCTAAAAAGAAACTGTATTTATATACAGTATTGGCGTATTTCTCCTATAGTCAAGAAAACGACCCACTGGGTCGTTTTCATCCTTTTCATAATGATGAAAAATATATTTGTAGCAACAAGTTAGTTATTGTGATAAAACTGGTACAATGAGAATAATGACCCATGACTCGGTAGATAAACGACCCATTGGGTCGATATTAAATTGTTAGCTTACTTTCAAATTGGAATAATCGATGAATTATATAGAAAGTGTAAAAGTAGAAGGATTTTGGGGTGAAAGAGCTCTTGAGTTTAATTTCAATGATGATGTTAACTTTATTATTGGTATAAATGGTTCAGGAAAAACCACAGCAGTAAATATTGTGGTAGCAGCTTTAACAGCAAACTTTCACGAATTAGATAGGCTTGAGTTTTCAAAAATAGTCATCAAATTAAAGTCTATATCTAGTAGAAAAAAACCGTCTGTAATAATAAATAAACAGGCGGATGACAACAGACCTTTTTCTTCGATAGTTTATGAAATAAGAGAATCAGCTAGCGAAAAGCCATTAGTGCTATCGCTTGATGATTACGAAGAGCAAATGATGATTAGGAGATATCCAAGGCATATAGTAGAAAGAGAATTATATAGAAGGCAAGGACGTACAGTATCAAACACTCTTGATAAGCTAACAAATGTAAGTTGGCTTTCTGTAAACCGAGCTAGCAATGATCATTATGACCCTGATGAAGCAGAACAAATTTCAAGTGTCGATCGTAAACTTAAAGAGCTTTCTAACAGATTAGTTAGATATTTCTCTACCCTTGGTAAAAGGGGATCTGAACAGTTTGAAAGCTTTCAAAAAGAAGTGTTCCTATCTATGCTGTATCGAAAAACTAGTAAACCATTTTTCTCTGCAGCTAAAGAAATCGACCTAGATGATGAAAAGAAATCGTTAGAGGGTATATTTGATCAGTTTAAAGTAAAGCCTAAAGAATTTAAAAGTAAACTTGATGGGCATTTTGAAGCGTTAGCTAAAGCAAAAGGTAAGCTCCAAGAAAAAGATCTAAATTTAAATACAGCTGATATATCAGTACTTATTGGAACCGAAAGAATTGATTATATTGTTGATGAATGGAATAAATCTATAGATAAAAGAAAGGTAATCTTTGAACCAAGAGATACTTTCTTAAAAATAATTAATTCAATGATGCAGAGAAAGGAGTTCTCTATTAATTCACAGAATGAACTTCAGATCACGACTCAATCTGGAAAAAATTTACCTATTCACCGATTATCTTCTGGTGAAAAGCAACTACTTATTGTACTTGGAGAAGCTTTACTCCAAGAAAAACAACCTTGGGTCTATATTGCTGATGAACCTGAATTATCTTTGCATGTAAGGTGGCAAGAAAGTTTGGTTGAAAATCTGCGAGCAATAAACCCCAATTCACAAATTATATTTGCAACACACTCTCCTGATGTAGTCAGTGTATTTTCGGATAAAGTTTTTGATATGGAGTCGATGTTTTAATGTCATTTACTAGAACAAATTCAGGGATGTCCAACTTAGCATTATTCTATAGTTCGGAAGTAATTATCTATACCGAGGGTGGTAATAAGTCCTTTAGTACCGAAGAAGTTGAAAAAGGTCAGTATAACAATAAGTCTACAGATATTAAATTTTGGAGCGCTATATTTGAAAATAGTACCTTTAATAAAAAAATTCACTTTAGAGCGTTAGGATCAAAAACTGCTTCAAAATCAATATGCGAAAAAATTATTGCGGGTCAAATAAACAATACAATAGTAGCAAGGGACAGGGATTTAGATGGCTTGTGCCCTAATAGTGAATTATATGATTCTCCGTTTATTTTATATACCAAAGGTTATAGCTGGGAGAATGATGTTTACGTAGAGCAATTTACCACAGAGCAAATTAAATCAATGCTTTTGGAGCAAGAACTCCCAGAAGAAATAAGCGAGTTGATTAGGAATTCTTATAATAAATATGTAAGTATTGGCTCGCGTCTTTTAAAATTGGATTTGATTTTTAGGGATCAAAATAAAAAGTTTTTAACAGAAGTAAATGGTGAGCGTTTTTTCAATCCAAAAAATTCAGCATATATAGATAAAAAACAGATAACATCTTTTATTAAGCAGAAAAAAGCTGCTCTAGCCCGACCCGTTAGCAGTGAGGTTAACCTATCTAATATTTGCCCCGTAATGAATAATTACGGTAAATTGTTATGTTGCTTATCTTTGAACATAATTAACTTTATTTGTAAGAAGTATTCCGATTATAAATCGATACCTAAACAAATTATTGAGGCAAATATGATTGATAGATTTCGATTGAAGCACCAAAGTGAAGCTGACCCATATTATAGTGAATTAATGGGTAAATTGGTATCAGCGTAAGCTAACAAGCAATTTAACAGGACTAAAAGCAGCGGGCTGTTCGCTTCGCTCCATTTTAGCCCACTATTTTTTAGCCCGTTAATTGGGCGTTAGCTATACAAGGAGGGGTTAGTGTTTGAACGAATCAAAGATTTAATGTCAAAAGGCATTTGGCATTCACTAGCAATAGTTATTGTTTTCTTAATGGCTGGCCCTGAAATCATGATGGGCATGGAGTTAATGGCTTTAAT